>RFPK01000296.1 GCA_009926195.1 Synechococcaceae bacterium WB4_1_0192
TCGCCGAGCATGGCGTCGGCCAGCAGCCGAACGTAGCCCTCATCGGAGGGTTCGCCGAAGGATTCGTCGTAGCTGAAGTGCATGTCCACCGGCCGGCTGCGCATGCCGGAGCCGGGCGCCTTCACCTCGAACACGAAACCGGCCCCTTCATCGGGCTGGATGCGCAGAACGAGCTGGTTGGCCGTTGGACTGCCACCGGCGGCATCGAACAGGTGCACCGGCGCTTCGCGGAAGGTGAGCACCACCTCTGAGAGGCGCTTCGGTAGCCGCTTGCCGGTGCGCAGGTAGAAGGGCACCCCCTGCCAGCGCCAGTTGTCGATGAACAGCTTCATCGCCACATAGGTTTCGGTGGTGCTGTTGGGGTTCACGCCCGGCTCATCGCGGTAGGCGGGCATCGGCATCACCGGGCTGCCGCCGCGGCCGTACTGACCGCGCACACAGCACCTCCAGGGCTCGTCCTCATCGGCCAGGCGGGCGGCCTGGAGCACCTTGGCCTTCTCATTGCGGATCGCTTCCGGATCAAAGCGGCCGGGGGCCTCCATCGCCGTCAGGGCGAGCATCTGGGTGAGGTGGTTCTGCACCATGTCCCGCAGGGCGCCACTGGTCTCGTAGTAGCCGGCCCGCTCCTCCACCCCCACCGTTTCCGCTGCCGTGATCTGCACATTGGCGATGTAGTTGCGGTTCCAGATCGGCTCGAAGATCGTGTTGGCAAAGCGCAGAACGAGGATGTTCTGCACCGTCTCCTTGCCGAGGTAGTGGTCGATGCGGAAGATCTGCTGCTCCTGGCCGCAGGCCTGAACCACCCGGTTGAGCTGTTCGGCACTGGCGTAGTCGGTGCCGAAGGGCTTCTCGATCACCACGCGGCTGCGGCTCGGATCGCGCAGGAGCCCGGCTGCGGCCAGGGCGCGGCAGCCACTGCCGTAGAAGGCCGGTGACACCGAGAGGTAGAAGGTGCGGTTGCCGCGGGTCGCCCGCAGGCGATCGATCGCCTCCAGGCGTGTGCCCAGTCGCACCACGTCCTCGTTCTGCTGCAGATCGACCGGTTCGTAGAAGAGGCAGCTGGCGAACTGCTGCCAGGCGCTCTGGTGCTGCTGGATCTCAGCCGCGAGGGCTTCAGCCATGCGGTTGCGGAAGTCCTCGTCGCTCCAGGGGCGACGGGCGCAGCCGAGCACGGCGAATTCACTGGGCAGGCGGCGCTGGCGGAACAGCTCGAACAGGGCCGGGATCAGCTTGCGGTGGGTCAGATCGCCGCTGGCTCCGAAGATCACCAGGCACTGGGGCGGGATCACCCGCTCCTGGCGAAGCCCGACGCGCAGCGGATTGGTCTGGTTGGCGGCCATGGGGCGACCCGGAGCGAGCGTGATCCTGGTTTAACGAGCCCGGGCCGGGGGCGCATGGCACGGCAACAAAAAAGCCCGCCGGTTGGCGGGCCCTGACATTGACGGCGGCTTGGCCGCTGTGGCCAGGCGCGGTGACACCGCGGCGATGGCCTCAGTAGGTTTCGACGTGCCAGCGCTCGGCCTTCTTGAGCTGGGGGCGCAGCTCGGCCCAGTTGAGGCCCTTGGCGGCGGCAGCGGCGGTCATCGCTTCGTCGATGCCGGGCTCCATGCCGCGCAGACCGCACATGTAGACATGGGTCTTGGGGTTCTCGATCATCGCGAAGATCTCATCGGCGTTCTCGCTGACGCGATCCTGGATGTACATGCGGCCGCCCTTGGCGTTCTGCTGCTCGCGGCTGATCGCCTTGGTGTAGCGGAAGTTGTCGGGGAACTGGCTCTGATAGTGCTCGAAGTCAGCGTCGTACAGCAGGTTGGCCGTGGTGGGTGCCCCCATGAACAGCCAGGCCTTGCCCTTGAAGTTCCAGCCGTTCTTCTCGCGCTCGGCCGGTTCGAACATGCGGCGCAGGTAGGTGCGCATCGGTGCGATACCGGTGCCGGTGGCCAGCATGATGACGTTGGCGTCCTCGTCCTCGGGCAGCAGCATCTCCTTGCCCACAGGGCCGGTGATCTTCACCTTGGCGCCGGGATCGATGTCGCAGAGGAAGGTGGAGCAGACGCCATTGATGGTCTCGCCGTCCTTCTCGTACTGCAGCTGGCGCACGCAGAGAGAGATGGTGGTGCCGGCCATGTTGTCGCCATGGCGGGTGCTGGCGATCGAGTAGAGGCGCAGCTTGTGGGGCTTGCCGTTGGCGTCGGTGCCGTCGGGAATGATGCCGATCGACTGCCCTTCCACGTAACGCAGGTGCGGGTCGCCACCGCTGAGGTCGAAGGTGATGTGGTTCACCCGTCCGATCGCACCCTCAGCCAGCAGGCTGTAGTTCTCAGTCACGGTGCCGATGAACGGATCCTTCGGCTTGTAAAGATTGACAGGGACGTCGGCGTGGGACACGGCGGCTTTCTTGGGGGCAGGCTTGGCTTCGGCTGCAGCGGGCGAGGCCGCAGCAGGCGGATGTTGGGCGGCGGCGGGAGCGGCGGGGGCCT
>RFPK01000297.1 GCA_009926195.1 Synechococcaceae bacterium WB4_1_0192
CCTACGTGGAGGCCTATGTGGCCGAGGTGCTGCGCGCCCGCGACTGGCTGGTGGCGCAGCTGCGTGCGGTCGATGTGCGGCACCATGCTGCAGGTGGCAACTATCTGCTGCTCTGGCCGGCCGCCGATCCCGCCAGCGTCGATCAGCGGCTTGCCCGCCATCGAGCGCACCAGGATGCCGGCCTGGCGCAGGGCCTGATCAACGGCGGCGGGATCGGCGGCCGGCCAGAGCAGCAGATAGTTGCCACCTGCGGCATGGTGCCGCACACCCGCCGCACGCAGCTGCGCCACCAGCCAGTCGCGGGCGCGCAGCACCTCGGCCACATAGGCCTCCACGTAGGCCTGATCACGCAGGGCGGCGAAGGCAGCCGTCACCGCGAAGCTGTTGATGTCGTAAGGGCCGGTCACGCGACTGACCCGATCCACCACCGACGCCGCCCCGATCGCGAAGCCCATGCGCAACCCGGCCAGGCCGGCGGTCTTGGCCAGGGAGCGCAGCACCAGCAGGTTGGGCGTGGCCTGGAAATCGGCCAGGGGCAGCACGCTATCGCCGGTGAAGGCCTCGTAGAGCTCATCCACCACCACCAGGGTGTGGGGCGCCGCGGCCGCCAGCTCCAGGATCGGCTGCGGCGCCAGGCGGGTGCCGGTGGGGTTGTTGGGGTTGCAGAGCATCAGGATCCGGGGCGGCGTCCAGGTGCCGCCGGGCATCCCATCGCCCGCCGGCCCGAGCAGCGCCGCCCGGATCGCCTCAAGCGGGAAGGCGAAAGCATCCCCCTCGTAGGGGATCGCTTCGATCACCATGCCCTGCATCTGGGCGCAGGGGCTGTAGTAGCCGAAGGTGGGGCTGGTGGTGAGCAGCGTGTCGCCACGATCGCCGTAGGCGTGCACCACCGCGTGAATGGCGGCATCCACGCCGTTGAACAGGCCGATCTGGGCCGGCAGCAGCGGCTGGGCCAGGCCGGGGCGCCCATGGCTGCGGTCGGCCAGGTTGGCGATCAGGGCCTCACGCAGGCCGTCGTATTCCGGATAGATGGCGATCTGATCGGCCGGGATTGCCCGCAGCGCCTCCACCACCAGCGGGCTGGGCCCAACGGTGTTCTCATTGAAATCCAGCCGCAGCATCCCGCGCCGCCCCTCCAGCGGCGCGCTGTAGGCGTGCAGGGCCTCCACCTCGGGGCGAGCGGGGGGAACGCGGTCCTCGGGAGGCATGGCAGCGGGCATCGTCAAGGAAGGCTCTGAACGGATCAGGAGATCGAATCCCACCGCCTTCAGGCAGGCAGCGTAGGAAGTCCCTCGCGCCTGCACACCCGCCCTAGAGTCAGTTGGTCCGACCATCCGGTTGCGGGGCATGCTCACCTTGCCGCGTCAGGTCAGTCAGGCGCTGCGCTTCACGCCTGAGCAGTTCGCGGCCCTGTGCGAGGCCAACCCCCAGTCCGTGCTGGAGCTGACGGCGGAAGGACAGCTGATCGAGATGACTCCGACAGGCGGCGAGACCGGACGACGCAACAACCGGCTGGCCTTCCAGCTGGAACGCTGGGCCCGGAGCGCACGCGACTGGTGCGTATTCGACAGCTCCACGGGTTTCCTGCTGCCGGACGGCTCGATCCTGAGCCCCGATGCCAGCGCCATCCGCCTGGATCGCTGGCAGAGCCTGAGCCCTGAGCAACGCCAGGGCTTCCCTCCCTTGTGCCCGGATCTGGTGGTGGAGCTGGCCAGCGCCTCCGATCGCCTGGCCGATCTTGAACGCAAGATGGCGGCCTACCAGGCCAATGGCGCCCAGCTGGGCTGGCTGCTGCTCCCGGCCTCTCAGGAAGTGGAGATCTGGCGCGCGCAGGAGGCCCCCGTACGCCTGCAGGGGATCACCACACTGGATGGCGGGCCCCTGCTGCCTGAGCTGCAGCTCGATCTAAGCGAACTCTGGGAGATCTGAGCGGCAACAGGCAGACTGACGCCAGGCTTGTTAGATCAACCATTCCATGCCCGACCAGGAGCTGCTCGACGACTTCCTGGAAGCGCTGGAGCAGGCGGGCAGCCCAGTGAAGAACCCGGTGCGGCCCAACCAGGGCAAGGCCTTGCGGCATCCTGGACGGACCGCGACGACCCTCAGGACAGCAGAGCTGTGATGGAACAGAGCCAGCTCACCTGGATCACCAACTTCATCTGGGGCATCGCCGACGACGTGCTCCGCGATCTGTATGTGCGCGGCAAATACCGCGACGTGATCCTGCCAATGACGGTGCTGCGCCGCCTGGATGCGGTGCTGGAGCCCACCAAGCAGGCGGTGCTGGAGCGGAAGGCGTCGCTCGATGCCGCCCAGATCGTGCACCAGGATCCGGCCCTGCGGCAGGCGGCCGGTCAGGCGTTCTACAACACCTCCCCCTTCACACTGCGCGATCTGAAGTCGCGCGCCAGCCAGCAGAAGCTCAAGGCCGACTTCGAGGCCTACCTCGA
>RFPK01000298.1 GCA_009926195.1 Synechococcaceae bacterium WB4_1_0192
TCCGGCTTCATGCCCTCCTTGAGGGCCGTGAGATACACGAACAGCTTGAAGGTCGAGCCGGGAGAACGGAGGGCCTGGGCTGCGCGGTTGAACTGGCTGGAGGCGAAGTCCTTGCCGCCGACCATGGTGCGCACCAGGCCGGTCCCCGGCTCCATCGAGACGATCGCTCCCTCCATCTCGCCGCCGGCATGGCGCTTGATCGTGGCCTGGGCGCGCTCCTGCCAGGCCATGTTCAGGCTGGTGCGGATTGTCAGACCACCCACCTCCAGATCCTCGGGGCTGAGCACGCGCGGCAACTCCTGCGCCACCCAGCTGGTGAAATAGGGGGCGCGACTGGTCCAGTACTTCGGTTCGGCGGGGCGCAGCGCAAGCGGTGTTGCAGCGGCGCGCTGCAGCTGCAGATCATCGATGAAACCGGCCTCACGCATGCGCCGCAGCACCGTGGCCCGACGCTCCAGGGCCAAATCGGGATTCACGAGGGGGGAATACACCGAGGGGGCCGGCGGCAGACCGGCTATCAGGGCCGCTTCGGGCAGGTTCAGCTGCTCGGGGCGCTTGGAGAAATAGATCCAGGCGGCGTCGGCGACGCCATAGGCGCTGGAGCCGAGGTAGACATTGTTGAGGTATTGCTCAAGAATCTGCTGCTTGCTGAGCTGGCGCTCGAGCTTGCCGGCCAGCAGCGCCTCCTTGAGTTTGCGGGCAATCGTGCGGTCCTGGCTGAGGAAGACGGTGCGAGCCAGCTGCTGGGTGATCGTGCTGGCACCCTCCTCCACCGAACCCCGGCTCAGGTTGCGCAGCATCGCCCGGCCGATGCCCACCGCATCGATGCCGTCATGGAGATAGAAGCGGCGATCCTCGGCCGCAATGAAGGCGCGCTGCAGCAGCAACGGCATCTGGCCGGCACTGACCTTCTCGCGGGTGGCCGGCCCCAGCTTCTGGATCACCTGGCCATCAGCCGAGAGCACCGTGACCGTGCCCGGTCGGTTGTAGGTGCTGAGGCGGCGCACGTTGGGCAGGAGGGCATCAAGGCCCTGAACCAACAGCACCTGAGCGAACGCAACGGCAACGCCTGCACCGGCCCCGACCAGGGCTGTGGTGATCAGCGTGGGCCGCCGCACCCGGATCACATCACCACCAGAGCGCTATGGCCGATCGCCAGGGCCGTCACGAGCATGCCAAGCACCAGAAAGGGCTGGGCGCTGGCCTGGTACTTGACGTCAAAGGCCACCGGGTCACGCAGCAGCCAGATGTCCTGGAAGGTGATCTGGGGCACGATCAACAGCACCAGCAGCACCGCGGCGAAGTGCTGACCGATCGCGATCAGCACGGCAACCATCGCCAGCTGGAACAGATCGATCATGCCGGCGCTGATCCAGCTGGCCCGCTCAATGCCGAAGACCACGGGCAGGCTCTGGAGGCCGAGGGCACGGTCGCCCTCGACGCTCTTGAAGTCGTTGACCACGGCAATGCCCAGACCCGCCAGCGAGTAGGCCAGGGTGAGCAGGGCCGTGATCCAGGTGAGCTGGCCGAACAGGGCCTGTCCGGCCCACCAGGGCAGGGCGATGTAGCTGGCCCCGAGGGCGTAGTTGCCGAGCCAGCCGTTCTGCTTGAGCTTGAGCGGCGGCGCCGAATAGATGAAGCTCACGAAGGAGCCGCCGAGGGCCAGCAGGAACAGCACCGGCGTGGCATGCGCTGCCCAGAGGTCGAGGCCGTAGGCCACACCCAGACCGGCCAGGAGCAGCACCCAGATCTGGGCCTTGACCTGCCAGAGCGGAATCGCGCCGGATGGGATCGGCCGATACGGCTCGTTGATCGCGTCGATCTCGCGGTCGTAGTAGTCGTTGATCGTCTGCGTGTAGCCGGCCAGCAGGGGCCCACTCATCAGCATGCAGGCGATGGAAGCGCCGACTTCACCAGGGGTCCAGTGGAAGTTGCCGGAGGCGGCGGCACCACAGAGAACACCCCAGATCAGGGGGATCCAGGTGACCGGCTTCATCAGCTGCAACCGGATCTTCCAGATGTTGGTGGTGCCGGCGGCACCCTTCATCCCCAGCAGCTGCCGGGCACCGGCGCCGCTGGCGGCCGTGGGATTGGGGGATTCGCTCACGGGCAGGGTTCTGGGGTGTTCAGGCGGCGCGGACCGCGATCAGGCGGCGGTGATCTCGTCGTCGAAGAACCAGGTGGTGTTGCCGTTGCTGAGCTTCACCACCACGCCGATGCCCTTGCCGTCGGTCACCTTGAAATCGGTCACGGTGCCGGTGGCGTCGGCCTGCAGGGCGGCCACCAGGTCGGCGGGGATGCGGTCACGCACCCGGGTGACGCGCACCTTCGAGCCGATGGTGATGGCAGCCTGGGTCATGGCCGACGCGATGAAAAAGTGGCGTCAGGTTAACCCCCGGAGACGCCAGCTCCCCTGGCGTTCCTTGCCGCTGCTGCCTGCCGCCATGG
>RFPK01000299.1 GCA_009926195.1 Synechococcaceae bacterium WB4_1_0192
GATGCTGGCCGGGGTGGTCATGGCGGGGAGGCTGATCAGTCGTCGTACACGAGGCACTCGGGAGCGTCGGGGTTCAGGTCGCAGAACACCTCGAGCGGGGTCGGGTCGTGGCTGTCCTCAGGATGGTGAGCCTTGTACTGCTGGAGATCCTTCAGCTCATCTTCGAGGTGGCGCACCTTGCCGGTATCACCTGCCGCCTTGGCCACCTCGATGTCGTTCTGGTCCTTAGCGATGTGGTCGTCGATGGTGTTCATGGAAGGGGCCGTCAATGCTCGGGCCGCTCGACGTCGTGCACACCATACGGGGGTTGCCGACGGGATGGAGCGGTTTGTGGAGGGGTTCTGATTCCGTCCGTATCAGTCAGTGAGGCGCGGGGCGACGAAGCGGGCTAACACGGGATTACCCGCAGAGCAGTGATGGCACGCATCCGGCAACGAAGGGATCGCCACTTCATCGACGATCAGGGACGGCTGTACTGGATCAATGGTCCTGACCATCACTGCTACCTCTCCGAGCAGCGGCAGTGGCGGCAGGGACTGAGCTTTGAGGAGATCCTGCTGTGGAAGCAATGCGCCCCCAGCGGTCTGGTGAGCCAGCGCTTCCCCTCGGCGCAGGCGGCGTGCGAAGCGTTTGAGCACAACCAGGTGCAGTGGAACCTTGATCTGTACCTGCGCCACATGGGCGATGAGATGGCGCTGCAACGGGGCGCCGACGATTACAAACCCACCGCGATCAAGGACCTGGAAGGTCGGGACGGCCGCCTGCGGCAACCTCCCTGGCAGGGCACCAGTACCCCGCCACCCCGCTGCGATCTGAGCACCCGGCCGGCGCCGACGCCATCCGTCGCCGCGTCCCTTGCCGCCAGTCGGGCCGAACTGCCGCATCAGCGACGGCGGCGGCGCAGCGGAGCCCCGAGCCTCTGAAGCCCGCCGCCTCGGAGCGCCCGCTCAACCCGCGAGCTCACTGAGCTCAAGCCATCGCTCCTCACCGCGCTCGATCTGCTGCAACAGAGAGGAGAGCTCCTCGCTGAGGCGCTCGAGCGCGGTGTAGTCAGCGCCGGAAACGCCGCCGGCCAGCTCAGCCTCAAGGATGCTGCGGCGCTCCTCCCAGGCGGGCAGGTTGACCTCCAGTTCCGCCAGTTCACGGGTCTCGCGGAAGCTGCGGCGCCGGGGCTTGGCCGTGGCGGGGCCGGGAGCGGCAGGGGCTGAATCGGCAGGGTCTGAATCGGTAGCGGCAGGGGAGGCTGTCGGTGTGGCGACGCTGACCGCCGCAGCGACCGACTGACGCTCGAGGTAGGTGCTGTAGTTGCCCTCGAAGCGCTGCAACTCGCCATTCTCGAAGCAGAACAGGCGATCGACCGTGCGATCAAGGAAGTAGCGGTCGTGGGAGACCACCACCACGCAACCGCGGAAGTCCTCGAGAAAGTCCTCCAGCACGGTCAGGGTCTGCACGTCGAGGTCGTTGGTGGGCTCATCGAGCAGCAGCACGTTGGGGGCCTCGATCAGCAGCCGGCAGAGGTGCAGGCGGCGGCGTTCACCGCCGGAGAGGCGCGTCACCGGCTGGTGCTGCTGGGCCGGCGGGAACAGAAAACGCTCCAGCAACTGGGAGGCCGAGAGGGTGCTGCCGTCGAGCTCGATGCTGCTGGCGGCGTCCTTGACCACATCGATCAGCTTGCGCTCGCGGCCGGCGGCATCGGTGGCGGCCAGCACCTCATGGCTGTGCTGATCGAAGTAGGCCAGTTTCACGGTGCTGCCCAGTTCCAGCCGCCCGCCATGGGGTTGGCGACGGCCGGCGATCAGATCGAGCAACGTCGACTTACCCGAGCCGTTCGGGCCGATGATGCCAACCCGGTCCTCCGGGCTGAAGTCGTAGCTGAAGTTGCGCAGCAGCGGCCGGGCGCCGGTCTGCCGGGCTTCCTCGCTGGCCCACACCGCCAGGTCCTCGGCTTCGATCGCCCGCTTGCCAAGGCGGCGGCGGTTGCTGCTGAGGCTGAGCTGACCCTTCTGCTGCCGCTTCGGCGCCTCCTGCATCGCCTCGATGCGCTGGATCCGGGCCTTCTGCTTGGTGCTCCGCGCCTTCGGGCCACGCTTGAGCCATTCCAGTTCGCGCCGCAGCACGCCACGGGCCTTGGCCTCACTGGCGGCGGCGGCAGCCTCCTCCTCCGCCTTGCGCTCCAGGTAGTAGGCGTAGTTGCCGCTGTAGCCCCGCGCCTCGCCACGATCCACCTCAACGATCCGCCGGGTGACCTGATCGAGCACGTAGCGATCGTGGGTGATCAGCACCAGGGCACCGGCGAAGCGCTGCAGGTAGCCCTGCAGCCACTGGATGCAGTCGGCATCGAGATGGTTGGTGGGTTCATCCAGCAGCAGCACATCGGGTTCCGCCACCAGCGCCGCCGCCAGGGCCAGGCGCTTGCGGTAGCCGCCGGAGAGGTCGCCGA
>RFPK01000300.1 GCA_009926195.1 Synechococcaceae bacterium WB4_1_0192
CTGAGCACCCCCACCTATGTCTTCATGGTGGCGGTGTTCGCCCTGGTGATCGGCGGCCTGATCCGCCTGGCCCATGGAGAGCTGGAGGTGATGCAGGCCGCTGGCCAGAACCTGCGCATGGCGGAGGCCCATGGAGTGCCGGTGGCGGAGCTGAGTTCAGCACTCACGCCGGTATTGCTGATGCGCGCCTTCAGCTCAGGCTGCGCCGCTCTCACCGGGATCGAGGCGATCAGCGATTCGGTCCTGGCCTTCCGCCCCACGGAGTGGCGCAACGCCCGGCACGTGCTGACGGTGATGGTGGCAGTGCTGGCCTTGATGTTCGGCGGCATCAGCGTGCTGGCCCATCAGATCGGGGCGGTGTACGTCGAGCATGGCCCCACCCTGCTCTATCAGCTGGGGGATGCGGTGTTCGGCGACGGTCCGCTGCTGCTGGTCCTGCAGCTGGCCACCCTGCTGATCCTGCTGCTGGCGGCCAACACCGCCTATGCCGATTTCCCGCGCCTGGCCAACTTCCTGGCCCAGGACGGCTATCTGCCCCGCCAGCTCACCTCCCTTGGCGATCGCCTGGTGTTCAGCAACGGCATCCTGGCCCTGAGCGCCTTCTCCGGCCTGCTGCTGGTGGTGTTCAACGGCAGTGTCAGCCGGCTGATCCCGCTCTATGCCGTGGGTGTGTTCCTCAGCTTCACGCTGTCCCAGGTGGGCATGGTCGTGCACTGGTGGAAGCAGCGGGGCAGGGGCTGGCGGGTCAAGGCGGCGATCAATGGCTTCGGCGGCCTGGTCACCGCGGTGGTGACAGGGGTGCTGCTGTTCAGCAAATTCCTGCAGGGGGCGTGGCTGGTGGTGCTGGCGATCCCGGTGCTGGTGAGCCTGTTCCTGACGATTCAGCGGCACTACCTGAGCGTGGCCCGGCGGCTGCGCCTGGCCAGTGACAAGAAGCTGAGCCTGCCGCCAGCGCCGGAAACGGGTGGCGCACCGGTGGTGGTGCTGGTGGGTCAGCTCCACCGGGGCAGCTTCGAGGCGGTGCGCTATGCCCGCACGATCGCCCGCGAGCTGGTGGCGGTGCATGTGGACCTTGGACTGGGCAAGGCCGATGCCTTCCGCGAGCAGTGGCAGCGACAGCTGCCGGAGATCCCGCTGGTGATTCTTGAATCGCCTTACCGCTCTCTGATCACACCGGTACTGGAATTCGTGCGCGGCTTCGAGATCCAGCACCGCAAGGATCGCGACCGCTTCTGCACCGTGGTGCTGCCGGTGTTCGTGACCCGCCGCCGTTGGGAGAACCTGCTGCACAACCAGAGCACGATCGCTCTGCGCAGCGCCCTGCGGGCCCAGGGCACCCGGGTGGTGACCACCGTTGGCTTCTACCTCTGAACAGGGCGCGGGGTGCGGCTCAGATGAAATACATCGCCTGGGCCTGCAGGCGCTGATCCCGCTGCTGGAGCAGATCCGCCAGGGTGGTGGCCTGCAGCAGGGCCAGGCGGCGGCGCTCCAGCTCGTCGGCGAGGGCATCGATCACCTGAAACTCGGGGCTGCGGGAAGGATCAGCCGGCGCGACGGACGGATCCCCCTCCAGGCAGTGGATCACCTCGGCCAGGTTGACGGATTCAGGCGAGCGGCTGAGCAGGTAGCCGCCGCGGGGACCGCGCAGGCTGCGCAGCAGACCACCACGGCGCAAAGCGGTCATCATCTGCTCGAGGTAGCGCTCCGGGATGCCCTGGCGGGCGGCGATCTCCGCCACCTGCAGCACCTCGCCACTGGCGTAGACCCCCGCCAGCTCCATCAGGGCGGCGATGCCGTAGCTGGTCTTGGCTGGGAATCCCAAAGGGCACGGCCGCGGGCGGATCAGCAGTCTGACGGATACTCCCGCACAGAAGCGGGGATTGACGGCCGCGACAGGCGAGCCAGGCCAGCCGAAGCCACGAACGGGAGAATGCCTCTATCCCGATCCACCTACCGTCGTATTTTATTGCACATCCTGGGGGCCTGAGATGGAAGCCTTTCTGGCCGCGGCGCAAGAGCCGGCCGGCCTGATCACCCTGGCCGTGTTCGCCGGCTCGATCGTGCTGTTCGTCACCGGCTGGCTGGCGCCGGAGGTGACGGGCCTGCTGGCCGCCGCACTGCTGGTGGCCTTCAAGGTGCTGAAGCCCGATGAGGCGGTGCAGGGCTTCGGCAGTCCGGCCCTGATCACGCTGATGGGCCTGTTCGCCCTCTCCGCCGGCCTGTTCCGCAGCGGCGGCCTCGATCGGCTGCGGGCCCTGATCGGCAACGACGCCATCCGCAGCCCCAAGCGGATGATCGCCCTGCTGGTGGGCGTTGTGGCACCGATCTCGGGCTTCATCCCCAACACGCCGATCGTGGCCACCCTGCTGCCGGTGCTCGAGGGCTGGTGCCACCGCCGCGGC
>RFPK01000004.1 GCA_009926195.1 Synechococcaceae bacterium WB4_1_0192
TGGGCTTCGGCAAGACCGAGGTGGCGATCCGGGCGATCTTCAAGGCCGTCACCGCCGGCAAGCAGGTGGCGATGCTGGCGCCCACCACCGTGCTGGCGCAGCAGCACTGGCGTTCGCTCTCCGAGCGCTTCGCGCCTTATCCCCTCAAGGTGAGCCTGCTCAACCGCTTCCGCACCGCCGGCGAGCGCAAGGCGATCCAGGAGGGTCTGGCCGAGGGCACGGTGGATGTGGTGGTGGGCACCCACCAGCTGCTGAGCAAGGGCACCGCCTTCAAGCAGCTGGGGCTGCTGGTGGTGGATGAGGAGCAGCGCTTCGGCGTGAACCAGAAGGAGAAGATCAAGGCGCTGCGCAAGGACGTGGACGTGCTGACGCTGAGCGCCACGCCGATCCCGCGCACCCTCTACATGAGCCTCTCGGGCGTGCGTGAGATGAGCCTGATCACCACGCCGCCGCCACTGCGCCGGCCGATCAAGACCCACCTGGCCGCCCTCGATGAGGAGGCGGTGCGCAGCGCCATCCGCCAGGAGCTCGATCGCGGCGGCCAGATCTTCTACGTGGTGCCGCGGGTGGAGGGGATCGAGGAGGTGGCCGAGCGGCTGCGGCTGATGATCCCGGGTCTGAAACTGCTGGTGGCCCACGGCCAGATGGCCGAGGGCGAACTGGAGAACGCGATGGTGGCGTTCAACGCCGGCGAGGCCGGGCAGCGGCTACCAGCTGGCCATGCGCGACATGGAGATCCGCGGCGTGGGCAACCTGCTCGGGGTGGAGCAGAGCGGCCAGATGGAGGCGATCGGCTTCGACCTCTACATGGAGATGCTGCAGGAGTGCCTGGCCGAGATCCAGGGCCAGGACATCCCCAGCGTCGAAGACACCCAGATCGATCTGCCGATCACCGCCTTCATCCCCGGCGACTGGATCGCCGACAACGACGAGAAGATGGCTGCTTATCGCGCCGCAGCCGAATGCGGCAGCCCCGAAGCCCTGCTGCAGCTGGCGGCCGACTGGGTGGATCGCTACGGCGCGATCCCGGCACCGGTGACGGCCCTGCTGCAGCTGATGGAGCTGAAGCTGGTGGCCCGGCGCTGCGGCTTCTCGCGGATCAGACCGGAGAAACCCAACATCGCCCTGGAGACACCGATGGAAGAGCCGGCGTTCCGTCTGCTGCGCCAGGGGCTACCGCAGCACCTGCACGGCCGGCTGGTGTATCAGGGCGGCGCCGGCAGCACCGCCAAGGTGCTGGCGCGGGGCCTCGGGGTGCTGCCGATCGAGAAGCAGGTGGAGGAGCTGATGGGCTGGCTGCGCCAGATGGCCGAGCAGATCCCCGGCGCCGATGGGCTGAGCGACGCCCAGCGGGCCGAGCGCCAGGCGGAGCAGAACGCTGCAGTGCTGACGGTCTGAGGCCCAGCCCGAGCGACCGGTGCAGCAATCGCCAATCGCCAATGCAGCCGCCGCAAACCTCCGTTACAATTCTGAGAAGTTCTGTTAAGGGGCCAGCATGGGCGAGCTGATCGATCTGGGCAGCGGGCTTCAGGGGGGTTACAGCCTGATCTCCGGCCTGGTGAGCATCCTGGCCCTCGGCGTGTTCGCCCTTCTTCAGGGCGACACCGGCAATGACGACGACGACTCCACCCCCGGTGGCGGCTTGATGCAACCGGTGGGCGGAGCCGCCTGATCGCCTGACCTCAGGGGGTCTTCGACGCAGCGCCGACGGCCGCTGGCAGGTTGGCACTGGTGGGGCTATAGGTCGTGTTGCGGGTCACCGCATTGGCCGACTTCAGCTGCTTGACCAGCGTCGATTCCGCCACGCGGTATTGACCGTCCTTGCTGGTTCCGAGATCCTCAAGGCGCAGTTTCTGCGCGTCCTGAAGCGACAGTTTGGCCCGCACATCAGGGTCGATCCCATGTTTGTGGATGTCGCGACCGCTCGGGGTCAGGTACTTGGCGATCGTCACGGTCATGCCGGAGCCATCCGACAAGCCCCGAACCGACTGCACCAGACCCTTGCCAAACGTCTTTTCACCCACTAACACGGCGCGGTGATTGTCCTGCAGGGCGCCGGAGAGAATCTCGCTGGCGCTGGCGGACCCCTCGTTCACCAGGATCACCAGGGGCCGCTTGGTCAGGGCATGGCCATTGGCCCGCTTGATGTCCTGAATGCCATCGCGGGTCTTGGTGGAGACGATCACCCCCTCATCGAGCCATTGGCGAGCGATCGCGACGCTGGCCATCAACAGACCACCGGGATTGCTGCGCAGATCCAGCACATAGCCCTGCACCCCCTGGCCCTCCAGGTTCTTGACGGCCGCGGCCATATCCTTGGCGGCGGTGGCATTGAACTGCTTCAGGCGGATATAGCCGATGCGGGTGCCATCCGCGGTGGTGTTGACCTGGCTGTCCACGGCATGGAGCTCGATCCGCTCGCGCACCAAGGGGGTGTCAATCGTCTTGCCGGCACGGCGCAGCTGAATCGTCACCTTGGTGCCGGCCTGACCGCGGATCAGCTTGACCGCGTCTTCGGTGGTCATGCCACGGGTGCTCTTGCCATCGATCGCCGTGATCACATCCTTGGGCAGCACACCGGCGCGGGAGGCGGGAGAACCCTCAATCGGGCTGACCACCACCAACTCCTTGCTGTCCTTATCGAGGCTCAGCTGAATACCCACCCCCGATAGTTCACCGGAGGTGTCGATCTGCATCTCCTTGAACTCACGCGGATCGAGGAAGCGCGTGTAGGGGTCATCAAGACTCGCCAGCATGCCACGGATCGCCTCGTAGCTCTCCTTGGGGCTGCCATAACTCTTGGCCAGCACCTGACGGCGCAGGGCACGCCACTTCTCGGGTGTGTATTTACCGTTGATATCCAGATAATCGCGGAAAACGATCTGCCAGGTCTGGTCAATGACCTCCTTGGGGCTGTCGCTGATCAGCGAGGCGGCACCGGGCTCGAGCAGCGGCGGTACCACAAGGGCCGTCACCGCACCGACGCCCACCAACAGCAGCATCGGCGTGCGCCCGATCCTGCGAGCCGAACCGTCACCGCTGGCCATGCAGCGCTTCTCCAGAACCCTTTGCCACACTCAAGTTAACGCCTGCTCCGCAACCGGAGCGCGGCGGAGAACCGGAAGAAATGGGGGTGATCACCGCCGAGAGGCCGGGTTCGGAGGCTGGCCGGCGGTCAACTCCGAACCTCAGGGATCGACCCAGCGACCGTCCTCGCGGATCAGGGCGATCAGCGCCTCGACCCCCTCGGCCTCAGGAACGCGACGGATCTCATCACGGCCGCGGTAGAGGGCGATCACACCGGGGGTCTTGCCCACATAGCCGTAATCGGCATCGGCCATCTCGCCAGGACCGTTGACGATGCAGCCCATCACGGCGATGTCGAGGCCGGTGAGATGGGCCGTGGCGCTGCGCACCTTATGCAGTACCTCCTCCAGGTTGAACAGGGTGCGGCCGCAGCTGGGACAGCTGACGTACTCCACCATCGTCTTGCGCAGCCCGACGGCCTGCAGGATCGCGTAGCAGACGGGAATCTCCTTCTCCGGAGCCTCGGTCAGGGAGACGCGGATGGTGTCACCCAGGCCCTCGCTCAGCAGGGTTGCGATGCCGGCGGTGCTCTTGATCCGGCCGTAGTCGCCGTCACCGGCTTCGGTGACGCCCAGGTGCAGCGGGTAATGGAAGCCTTCGGCGTCCATCCGATCGGCCATCATCCGGTAGGCCGCCAGCATCACCGGCGCCCGCGACGCCTTCATCGAGATCACGATGTTGTGGAAGTCGAGCCGATCGCAGATGCGAATGAACTCCAGGGCGCTCTCCACCATTCCCAGGGGCGTGTCGCCATAGCGGAACAGCATCCGCTCCGCCAGCGAGCCGTGGTTCACACCGATGCGCAGGGCCTTGTCCTGCTCCTTGAGCAGCCGCACCAGCGGCTCGAAGGTCTCGCTGATGCGCTCGCCGATCGCCGCGATCTCGGCCTCGCTGAATTCGGTGCGGTTGGGATCGGGCTTGTCAAACACGAACAGGCCCGGATTGATGCGGACCTTGTCGACGTGCTGCGCCACCTCGAGGGCGATCTTCATGCCGTTGTGGTGGACATCGGCCACCAGTGGCACAGGCTGATAGGTGCTCTCCAGCCGCTGGCGGATCTCACCCATCGCCCGGGCATGGGCGATCGAGGGCACCGTGACACGCACGATCTCGCAACCGGCTTCATGCAGGCGACGGATGCCGGCCGTGGCTCCCTCGATATCGAGGGTGTCCTCGTTGATCATCGACTGCACCACCACCGGGTGCTCGCTGCCGATCCAGACCTCGCCGACGCGGACGCTGCGGGTGCGTCGGCGACGGATGGTGGTGGCGTAACGGGGATTCTCGGCCCAGGTGCTGGCGGCAGCAGTGGCCTGGGCATCGGGACGGACCGGGGCGGCGGTCATGGCAGCAGCGCTCAGCGGGGGGCCGTTGGGTGGGAGAAGCCTGTCACAGCGAACCGGCCAATTGGGCCAGGCGCCGCTGCACATCCTGGAGGTCGTGCCAGGTCAGCCACTTCGGCGAGCCCCGCTCCTTCGAGGCGTTGCGTAGCAGATAGGAGGGGTGAAAGATCGGCATCAGCCAGCGGCCTTCGAGGATGCCCCCCTCACCGCGGCGCCACTGCCCGCGCAGCTTGGTGATGCCCCCCTTGATCCCCAGCAGCCCCTCCACCGCCGTGGCGCCGGTGAGCAGGATCACCGCCGGATCCACCAGGGCGATCTGGCGCTCCAGCCAGGGCTGGCAGGCGGACATCTCCAGGGCCGTGGGCTTGCGGTTCTCCGGCGGCCTGCACTTGACGATGTTGCAGATGTAGGCATCGCGGTTGCTGTCGATGCCGACGCTCTCGAGCATCCGATCGAGCAGCTGGCCAGAGCGGCCCACAAAGGGCAAGCCCTGCTCGTCCTCCTGGGCGCCGGGGCCCTCACCGATCACCATCAGCCGCGCCGCCGGATCACCTCGGCTGACCACGACATTCAGGCGGCTGGAGCCCAGGCTGCAGCGGCGACAGGCTCCACAGACGTCGGCCAGCTCGCGCAGGGCCTGATCGCGGTCGCTGGCCGACAGATCCGGGGGAGTGGCCGACAGCGAACCGGCGGCATCGAACAGGGGAGCAGCGGTCATCAGCGCGGCACCGGCGCGGCGCCGGGATCCTATGGAGCCGTGCCGGCACGGCAGGGAATACCAGGAACGTCTGCACCGAACCGAACCGGGGTTCGCGCATGCGGCAGGATGAGCACAAGACCCGCCACATCGGTGCGGGGTGTTGTTACCCGTCGCTGCGCCGATGCTGCGCCCGCCGATCACGCGCTCATCGTCGCGCTCCCTCACGCTCTCTGCCCGGGCAGCAGCGCTTCAGCCCTCGCTGACCCTGGCGATCGCCGCCAAGGCCAAGTCGCTCAAATCCGAAGGCAAGGACATCTGCAGCCTGAGCGCCGGCGAACCCGATTTCGATACACCCCCCTTCATTCGCCAGGCCGCCGCAGCCGCCCTGGAGGCCGGCCAGACCCGCTACGGCCCCGCCGCGGGCGAGCCTGCCCTGCGCGAGGCGATCGCCGCCAAACTCAGCCACGAGAACCAGGTTCCCACCGCTGCCGCGCAGGTGCTGGTGACCAACGGCGGCAAACAGGCTCTCTACAACCTCTTCCAGGTGTTGCTGGGCCCTGGCGATGAGCTGCTGCTGCCGGCCCCCTACTGGCTCAGCTATCCGGAGATCGCCAAGCTGGCCGGCGCCAGCGTGCGCCTGATTCCCAGTTCCGCCGCCGAGGGCTTCCGCCTCGATCCCGAACGTCTGGAGGCCGCGATCACGCCCGCCAGCAAGCTGCTGGTGCTCAACAGCCCGGGCAACCCCACCGGCATGGTGCTGAGTCGCGCCGAGCTGGAGGCGGTAGCGGAGGTGTTGCGGCGCCATCCGCAGGTGGCGGTGGTGTGCGACGAGATCTACGAATTCCTGCTGGCCCCTGGCCATCAGCACCACAGCTTCGCGGCGGTGGCTCCCGACCTGTCCGATCGGGTGTTCACCGTCAACGGCTTCGCCAAGGGCTGGGCGATGACCGGCTGGCGGATCGGCTGGCTGGCCGGGCCGTCCGAGGTCGTCAAGGCGGCCATCGCCCTTCAGAGCCAGAGCACCAGCAATGTCTGCAGCTTTGCCCAGCACGGGGCCCTGGCGGCGATCAGCGGCCCGCGCGACTGCGTTCGGACGATGGCCGCCCAGTTCAGCGAGCGCCGCACCAGATTGAGCGATGGCCTGCGCCGCATCGCCGGTCTTGAGCTGCTGCCCCCGGAGGGTGCCTTCTACGCCTTCCCGGATGTGAGCAGAACCGGCCTGGATTCGATGACCTTCTGCAACCGCCTGCTCGACGAGCAGGGGCTGGCGGTCGTCCCTGGGGTCGCCTTCGGTGACGACCGCTGCATCCGCCTGTCATGCGCTGCGGCCACCGGCACGATCGACGACGGCCTGCTACGCCTGGAGCGCTTCATCGCCGGTCTCTGAGCACAATTCGGGGGTTGTCTGCCGGTGGGTGTTCCCGCCGTCCACATCTGATGACCACTCCCAAATCGCTGTTCGCTCTGCTGCGCCGAGAACGTCCGGCCGCCGTGCTCGCCGGTCTCAGCCTGGCGGTGCTGCCGGCGGCCATCCCCCTGGCCAGCACACCGGCGGCGCTGCAGCTGCTGCCAGCTGCGCAGGCTCAGAGCCAGAACAGCCGGGTGCTGCGCATCAGCGCCATCCCCGATCAGAAGCCGGAGAAGCTGAACCGCCTCTACGGCCTGGTGGCCAATGAACTGAGCAAGCAGCTGAAGGTGCAGGTGCGCTACGTGCCCGTCACCGACTATGGGGCAGCCGTGAGCGCGTTCCGGACCGGCGACCTCGATCTGGTCTGGTTCGGTGGCCTGACCGGCGTGCAGGCCCGCCTGCAGAAGCCCGGTGCCCGCGTGCTGGCCCAGCGCGACATCGATGCCTCGTTCCACACGATCTTCATCGCCAATGCCCGCAGCGGCATCAAGCCGATCACCAGCGTGCAGGGGCTGAACCAGCTCAAGGGCAAGCGCTTCACCTTCGGCTCGGAGAGCTCCACCTCCGGCCGCCTGATGCCCCAGTACTTCCTCAGCCAGGCCGGCGTGAAGCTGAACGACTTCGCCGGCGGTGCTCCCGGTTTCAGCGGTAGCCATGACGCCACGATCGCCCTGGTCCAGAGCGGCGCCTACGACGCCGGCGCCGTCAATGAGCAGGTGTGGCGGGCCAGCCTGCACGACGGCAAGGCCAACCGCAACAAGGTGATGGCGATCTGGAAGACGCCCGGCTATCCCGACTACCACTGGATCGCCCAGGGCAACCTCGACAAACGCTTCGGTGCCGGCTTCACGAACCGGCTGCAGAACGCGATCCTGAGCTGGCGGCCCCAGGATCCCGAGCAGAAGCAGATCCTCAGCCTGTTCGGCGCACAGCAGTTCACCACGGCCACCCCGGCGGCCTACACCCGCATCGAGCAGGTGGGGCGTCAGATCGGCAAGATCCGCTGACACCCAAACGGGGCCGGCGCAGCCAGCGGCATGGATCTGCACGACAATGACGACATGGTCAGCCTGGAGGGGCGGCATGACGCTTGTGCTGGATCTGGTGCTGCTGATGGCCGGCCTTGTGTTGTGGCAACGGGGCAGCAGCGAAGGCGACGACGTCTGGTCGCTGTTTCTGCGCGGCCTGGCGTTGATCGACCTGGTGGTGATCACCATCGGCAACGGCGTCCTCTGGATCGAGATCCCATTACTGCTGCTGGCCCTGGCGCTGCCCTCGGTTGCACGGCTGGAGCGTCGTGGTCGCAGCAGCAACCCCTGAGATGAATCCCCGCGGTCCTGATCTGATTGAGGTGGCCCTGGTGGGGGTGATCCTGGCCCTGATCGTGTTCCGGTACACGCTCCCGTAGCCAGGCAGCATGGCCTGATGCCCGGCCCCCAACCTGATCCCCACCGTCCTGTCACCGGCCCGCCGCCGGTGCTCGAACTGCAAGAGGTGCAGATCCCCGGCCGCGGCCAGCCCCGGCTCGACGGCGTCTCGCTGCGGCTTGAGGCCGGTGAGCGGGTGGCCCTGTTAGGGCCGAGCGGTGCCGGGAAGAGCACGCTGCTGGCCGTGGCCAACGGCCTGCTGGCTCCGCGCAGCGGCGCCGTGCTGTGGGAGGGTCAGCCGAGGGCGCGCAGCGCCAGCAAGCGGCGACGACAGCAGGCCCGGATCGGCACCCTCTGGCAGGACCTGCGCCTGATCGAGGAACTCAGCGTCCAGCAGAACCTCAATGCGGCCCGGCTGGCGCACTGGGGCTGGCCGCGGGCCCTGCTGAACCTGCTGCTGCCGCTGGAGAGCGAGGCCTGCGCTGCGGTGCTGCAGCAGCTGGATCTCGACCCGGCCCTGCTCAATCAACCGGTGACGGCCCTCTCCGGCGGCCAGCGCCAGCGGGTGGCCCTGGCGCGGCTGCTGCGCCAGGAGCCGACCCTGCTGCTGGCGGATGAACCGCTGGCCAGCCTCGATCCCCGCCTGGCAACCGACCTGCTGGACCTGCTGCTGCGCCAGGCGCAAGCACCGCGGGCGCTGCTGCTGAGCCTGCACCGCCCTGATCTGCTGGGAGGGTTCGATCGCGCCATCGGGCTGCGGCGGGGGCACCTGGTGTTCGATCAACCCGTGCAGGCGATCAGCACCACAGACCTGCAGGACCTCTACTCCAGTCACGACAAGGGAGCAGGGGGGATCAGCGGATGAACGCAACCCGCTTGATCCGACCGGCCGCACCGCTGCTTGTGGTTCTGCCGGCGCTGGTGTTCCTGCCGGTGCTGCTGTCCCTGCCGGGCCAGATCCATGGTGGTGGCTGGGATCTGATCGGTCAGTTCGCCTGGGCGGCGCTGACTCCCTCACTGGATCCACTGGTGCTGCAGTCGCTGCTGAACGGCCTCGCTGTGACCATCGGGATGGCCCTGCTGGGCTGGGCTCTCAGCCTGGTGCTGGGGCTGGGCCTCGGGCTGGTGAGCTCGCGCCTGCTGTGGCGCACCCTCACCGGGACGGCCCTGCCGGCAGATCTGATCCGACGGCTGCTGGCCCTGCCACGCTCCATCCACGAACTGATCTGGGGCCTGCTGCTGCTGCAGCTGATCGGCCAGCGGCCGGCGGTGGCGGTGGTGGCGATCGCCTTGCCCTACGGGGCCCTCGTGGCCAGGGTGCTCAGCGATCTGCTCGATGCCCTGCCCACCGCGAACCTGGCAGGCCTGCGCGCCGCCGGTGCCCCAGCGCCGGCGGCACTGCTCACCGCCCTGGGCCCACCGCTGCTGCCTGGGGTGGTCAGCTACGGCGGCTACCGACTGGAATGCGCCCTGCGCAGCGCCACATTGCTCGGGGTGTTCGGTCTGGGCGGCCTGGGCAATGAGCTGCTGCTGACCCTGCAATCCCTCGAGTTCCATGAGCTGTGGAGCGGCCTGTGGCTGCTGCTGGCGGTGATGCTCAGCCTCGAGACCGTGATCGGCATCCTGCGGCGACGCTGGAGCATGCCGGGACGGTTCGGGCTGGCGGGCGAGCGCAGCGGTGGCGGTTCCGTTGGGCGACGGGGCCGCGAGATCCTGCTGACCCTGACCCTGCTGCTGCCCACACTGGTCGTGGTGGCGCGCGCCCTGGCCGTGGACCCGTCGACCCTGCTGCACTGGCAGCCGCTGCCGCCGCTGGCACCGCAGGGCTGGGCCACGGCCCTTGCGCTCCCGTGGCCGCGGCTGGTGGCGGACACCCTGGTGCTGACCCTGCTGGCAGCGGGCCTGGCGGTGGGTGGCGCGCCGCTGTTGCTGTTGCTGGTGGCGCCTTGGCCATGGGGTCGGAGGCTGCTGCAGCTGCTCTGGGCCTTGGGGCGCCTGTGGCCACCGCCGCTGACGGCGCTGCTGCTGCTGTTCGTGTTGCAGCCGGGGGTCGTCGCCGCCGCCCTGGCCCTGGGTTTTCACAACCTCGGCATCCTCGGGCGGCTGCTGCTGGAGGGCAGCGAAGCCGCAGGGCCGGAGGTGGAGCAGGGGCTGCTGTGCGGCGGCAGCGGCCCGCGACTGGCGCTGCTCTACGGGCGCTTCAGCGGTCTGGCCCGCTCCTATCTGGCCTACGGCGCCTACCGCGCCGATGTGATCCTGCGCGAAACCGTAGTGGTGGGCCTGGTTGCCGGCAGTGGCCTGGGCAGCCAGCTGCGGGAAAGCCTGAGCGCCTTCGCCTGGGATCAGCTGGCGCTGCTGCTGGCGGTCTATGCCCTGCTGACACTGGTGGGGGAAGATCTGAGCGACCGAGGCCGCCAGCGGCTGCTCGGCACCGCCTGAACAGCCTGCAGAGCGGCTTCATCGGCCGCCCGGTCCGTCGCCCTCAACGCCCTGCGCCATGCAACGCAAACTGATCGTGCTCGGCGACAGCGGGGTGTACGGCTGGGGCGACCCCGAGGAGGGCGGCTGGTGCGAGCGGCTGCGGCGGCATTGGATGGGGCTGCCCGAAGGCCCGGTGCTCTACCCACTCGGCGTGCGCGGCGATGGCCTTGAGCGCGTGGCGGGCCGGCTGGAGCGGGAGGTGCACTGCCGCGGTGAGCTGCGCCGCCAGCTACCACAGGGGATCCTGCTGGCGGTGGGACTCAATGACAGCGCCCGCGTCGGCCGCGCCGACGGCCGACCGCAGCTGGATGCACAGGGGTTCCTGTTCGGTCTGCAACAGCTGCTGAGCCAGGCGCGTGCGATCGCACCGGTGCTGGTGCTGGGGTTGACGCCGGTGGATGAGGCGAGGATGCCCTTCGCCGATGTGCTCTGGTACGGACTCGAGCAGGTGCGCCGCTATGAGGGCCTGCTGGAGGAGGCCTGCCTGGAGGCGGATGTGCCCTTCCTGCCCCTGCTGGAGGCCCTGCTGGCGGATCCGCACTGGCCGCAGTGGCTCTGCAGCGATGGGATCCATCTGAACAGTGACGGCCACCGGCAGGTCTACGAACGGGTGCGGCGCTGGCCGGCACTGCTGCGCTGGGCGGATCTGCAACCCCTGGAACTTCACACCCCCCTCATCTGAGGGGCTGAGGTTCCCACCACAGGGGGGCAGCCAATCCCCCCGTGGAGTGACGCGAGAGCCGGGCCACGCGGCAGACGGTGAAAGCACGGAGTTCCGCCTGAACCCATGCCGATCTCAACCGCCAGCCCCTGCACCTGGCAACAGCGCAATGAACCGCTGCTGGCCACTTACAACGCCGAGCGCAGCATCGCCAACCGCAACGCCGTGGTGGATGCCAACCTTCCCTTGGTGAGGCGCACGGCGCGGCGGGAAAGCCAGCGCAGCGGCCACTGCTTTGACGACCTCTGCCAAGTGGGCTCGATGGGGCTGATCAAGGCCGTGGAGGCCTACAGAATCGAGCGCGGCAGCAGCCTCAGCACCATCGCCGTCCCCTGGATCTGCGGCAGCATCCGCCACCACCTGCGCGACCACTGCCAGCCGCTGCGGGGCAGCCGCAGGCTGCGGGAACTCAGCTCCAGGGCCGCTGCCCTGCAGACGCAGCGGCGCCGCCAGCAGCTACCCCCACTCACGGACACGGAGCTGCCGGAGGCGCTGGGCTGCAGCAGCGCCACCTGGTTGGAGGCCCAGAGCCTGCAACGGGCCCTGCAGATCGCCAGCCTTGACCAGCCCCAGGTGCAGGCGGACGGCGAACAGCTCTGTCTGCACGAGGTGCTCGTTGATCCGCGCACCAGTGATGGCTACAGCCGAGCACGACGGGCGGAACGGCGCCGTCTCCTCTGGCGCAGCCTGCGCCGGTTTGAGCGCAGCCAACGCAGGCTGCTATTGGCTCGGGTCTTGCAAGGGCAGCCCTGGCCCGTGCTGGGGGCGATGCTGGGCTGCAACGCCCGGGCAGCGCGGCGGCAGTTCCTCGACCTGCTCGAACAGCTGAGGCAGCACCTGGGCCCTGAACTCGGCGAGGACCTGCTGAGCCCATGAGTCCCCGGCCAAGCTGCTGGCCGAGTTCCGCAAGGAAGGGCGACCTCCTGAAGGACGAGAGGAGCAGTCAGACGAGATCGAGGGCGACAGCCAGCCCCATCGCCAGCAGGGCTGCGATCAGGGTCTGCAGGGCGTTGACCAGTTCATTGCTGAGCCAGGCGCAACGACTCTGCAGGGCAGCGCCGATCAGGCTCTCGATCAGGGTGGCGAGCAGGCCCACTACGGCCACCAGCAGCCAGGCGGCAGGACCCTGAAGCAACCCCAGCTGCAGCATCAGCAGGGCCATCAGGGCGCTGCCCACCAGGCTGGCAAGGGTGCCCTCAAGGCTGATCGCCCCCTCTGTGCCCGGGGGCACGGGCCGCAGGCTGGTGATCAGCAGGGTGCGGCGCCCCCAGCGCTTGCCGATCTCACTGCCGCAGGTGTCCGCCAGCTTGGCGCTGAAGCTGGCTGAAAAACCGATCTTCAGCAGCGGCACGGGGGCTGCCGGCAGCACGCACAGGACGGCCAGAACAGCACCGGTGGCGGCTGAGCCCCAGACGTTCTCAGGACCGCGCCGGCCGCCACGGCCTTCGGCGAGGCCCAGGTCCTGCTTGCGGCGGAAGCCGAGGCGGGTGACCAGCGAGCCCAGGGCGAGATAGAGCACCACGGCCATCCACCCTGGCCAGTCCAGGCTGCCAAGCAGCAGCGTGCCCAGGATGCCGGCATGCACCCAGCCGGCCGGGGTGAGCAGCGGCAGTCGCTGGGCGATGGCAATCAGCAGCCCGTTGATCAGCAGCGCCCAGAACCAATGCTGAAGACGTTCAGGGCTGACCAACAGCAGCTCCAGCATGGCGGCGATGACGCAGAGGGCTCCAGCACAACACAACCGCCGCCGGGCGACACGCTTCTGTTGCACTGCCCTAAGGAGACCGGCCTGCGCCACCCACGGCAGCGGATAATCCCAGCAATCGCCTCCAGATCGGCGCCATGGTGTTCAACCGCAAGGGCAACTTCTTCCTCAACCTCGATGAGAAGGCCCCCGCAGCGCCGGTGAGCGTGGCCCCGGTGGCCGAGGTCAAGGCCACCCCTGCGGCCGCCGCACCGTCCGCAGCCGCCAAGCCGAGCGCAGCGCCCGCTGCCGGCGCTGCCACCAGCAGCGACGCAGCCGCCACCCCGAGCGCTCAAGGTCTCACAACCGCCGAGGCGATCGCCGCCGAGCTGGCAGCGGCCCAGGCTGCCCGCCCCGCTGCGAGCGACGCCACCTTCGCACCCGAGTGCCTGGTGCCCGGTGGCGCCCTGCCCCAGCGCCGTCGTCGCGGAGGCGCCAACCTGGCCGGCTTCCGCGGCATGGCCGGCGGCCTGTTCGGCAAGAAGTGAGCCCAGAGGACTGCATCAACGGCCTGCGCTGGCTGGGCGTGCGTTGATCAGCAGCCGCTGCGGGCCGCACGCCAGGCGCTGAGTGAACTCAGCCCAGCGATGCAGGCGGTGGAGCTGCGCAGAATGCGCGGCCCGAGGCCGACGGGCTGCCAGTCCAGACCCAGCACCTGTTGCTCCTCCGCCTCACTCCACCCCCCTTCCGGCCCGCAGGCCAGCCAGATCCCGGTTGGCAGCGGTGCAGCGGCATCCGGGGTGGACGCCCATGCTTCCAGCTGCAGCAGTTGATCCAGCGGCATCAGGCCATCGCGGCGGGTCGTTGCCCAGCAGCGCAGACAAGCGGCTGCCCCCGGGGCTGAAGCCTCCGCGAGCAGCGCGGCCAGGGGTGTGGGCTGATCGATCTGCGGCATCCACAGCCGTTCGCACTGCTCCGCCGCCTCGGCGGCGATGGTGCGCCAGCGCTCCGGCCGTAACTGGCCCTGCACAGCGGTGCGCTCACACAGCAGGGGGATCAGGCGATCGACCCCCAGCTCCACGGCCATGCGCACCACCACCTCGAAATCGCGCTTCACCACCGCGGCGGCCAACACCAGCTGGGGCTGAGACGGCGGCTGATCCTGCAGCGGTGCGGCCAGGGGCTGCTGCAGCACCGCCCGATCAGCGGCGAGCAGCTCGGCGCTCCAGAGGCTGCCGGCACCGTTGATCACCGCAAAAACGTCGCCGGGCCCGTAGCGCAGCACGCGGGTCAGATAGCGGCTCTCCTCGGCCGTGAGCGCCAGCACGGGCAGCTCGAGGCCTTCAGCCGCAGCGGCCGCCAGGCGCTCCGGAGCGATCAGCAGGCGGCGACGTTCCCGCGCCATCGCTCAGGCGTCGAGATCAGCCATCGGGAACAGGCTGTCGGGATGATCCTCCACCGGCCAGTCCTCGTTGACGCCGCCGATCAGCAGCTCCTCGATCTCCACCACATCGGCGCTGAGCTGGCGCAGGGTGTTGATCAACACGTCGAGGGCGACGGCATCGCTGGTGCCGAGATCGATCCAGCAGCGCGCCCACTCGCCCTGGTATTCCATCTCGCCCATGTTGTGCATGAGAGCGGGCATCGCTCGCTCAGCCTCCTCGACTTCATAGGCCATCCAGCTCACCTCCGCCCCCTGCTCATGCACCTGCAGGTTCTCGGCGTTGAAGCCCCCGAGTTTGCCGAGGAAGAACCAGCTGTCGAAGGCGGTGTCGACGTAGCCGCGCTCGCCCTGACCGGGCGGATTGGTGAAGCGAAGCCAGATCCAACAGTTGAAGGGGTCGAACTCCCGGAAGCGAATCTCCATCGAACGCACCGTGTGCAGTTCCATCCAACATGCTGGAGAGCCGCTCCGCACCCCACAGCCCCCATGCTCGAGCTGCGCTCGCTGCGCTATCAGGCCGCCACGGCCAGCGAACCGGTGCTGCGGGGCGTGTCGCTGCAGCTGGAACCCGGCCGGCCGGCGCTGGTGGCAGGCCGCAGCGGCAGCGGCAAGACGACTCTGCTGGAACTGGTCTGCGGCCTGGCCAACCCAACCGGCGGCGAAATCCTCTGGCACCGGGAACCGCTGACGGCAAGGCAACGGCGCTGGCTCTGCGGGCTGGTGTTCCAGTTCCCGGAACGCCATTTCCTGGGACTCTCGGTGGGGCAGGAACTGAAGCTGGGCCAGCGGCGCCTGGGCTGGGAGCGTGCTGAACAGGTGCTGAGCCAGGTGGGGTTGCAGGGACTGTCACTGCAGCAGGCGCCGGAGCGGCTGAGCGGTGGCCAGCAGCGGCGCCTGGCGCTGGCGGTGCAGCTGCTGCGCGATCCAAGGGTGCTGCTGCTCGATGAACCCACCGCCGGACTGGATTGGTCGGTACGCGATGAAGTTCTGGAGCTGCTGGATCGGCTCGGGCGCGATCGGGTCGTGCTGGTGGTGACCCACGAGCCGGAGCTGTTCGCCGGCCGGGTGGAACCCGAGCAGAGCTGGCGCTTGGAGCAGGGGGTGCTGCGGCCCCTGGGCGAGCCGGTGCGGGCCCCGGATCACGGCCGCTGAACCCACGCCGCTGAATACAGTGCCCACAGCGGGGCGTGCAGCATGGCGGATCGATTGGTGCGGGCGACCGCGGCGGGTGGCGGCATCCGGCTGGTGGCGGTGAGCACCGCCACGGCCGTTCGCTACGCCCGCCGCCGCCACAACCTCTCGTTCCTGACCACGGCCCTGCTCGGGCGGGCCATGACCGCCGGCCTGCTGCTGGCCAGCTCGATGAAGGTGGCGCACGGGCGCGTCAACCTGCGCATCGCCTCCGATGGCCCCCTGCGTGGCCTGATGGTGGATGCCGGCCGCGATGGCACGGTGCGCGGCTACGTGGGCAATCCGGAGCTGGAGCTCGATCTGGTGAGCGAGCCGGATGGACTGCACCACTTCGATTTCCGCCAGGCCACCGGCACCGGCTACCTGCACATCGTGCGCGATCTTGGCGAAGGCGAACCGTTCAGCTCCACCGTGGAGCTGGTGAGCGGCGGCATCGGCGACGATGTTGCCTCTTACCTGCTCCACTCTGAGCAGACCCCATCGGCGGTGTTCGTGGGTGAGCAGATCGACAGCAGTGGCGTGCAGCACGCCGGCGGTGTTCTGGTGCAGGTGCTGCCGAAGGCGGCGCGGGAACCGGCCCTGGTGGCGCTCCTGGAGGACCGCTGCCGCGAAATCAGCGGCTTCAGCCAGCGGCTGGCCGCCTGCGACGGCAACCTGCAGAGCCTGCTGGAGGACATCTTCCCGGACCTCGATCCCCAGCTGCTCGAGGATGCCGAAGCCAGCCAGGAGCTGAGCTTCCACTGCCCCTGCAGCCGCCGTCGCAGCGTCAATGCCCTCAAGCTGCTGGGACGGGATGAGCTGAGCCAGATCCTGGCGGAGGACGGCAGGGCCGAACTCACCTGCCACTTCTGCAACGAGGTGTACGACGTGGGCAGTGGCGAGCTGCAGGAGCTGATCGACGAACTCAATCCAGCCGCCGCCTAGCCACTGGTGTCGGGGGATGGCGCTGGTGGGCTGCCTCAGGTGCTGCGGCGCAGCAACGGATCAGGTCGCCACAGCGAGCGCAGCCAGGCCAGCAGGGCATCAGCGCTGCTGAGCCGCCTGGGAGCATGGAACCAGTGCTGGCTGCTGTAGATGAGGCGCAGCAATGCAGAGCGATCGAAGCTCTCGTCCGATCGGATGCTGAGCTGGAGCGCCTGTCCCTGCTGGCCTTTGATCGCAACCGGCAGTGAAAGACCGGGTTCGAGCAGCTGAAGCTGCCCCACACCTGTGGGCATCGCACCTGGCCTGGATTGCAGATCCAGCAGGACCGCATCCTCCGAGAGCATGCGCGTGATTCCCCAGAAACAGGTCTCACCCAGGTCCAACCTGGCAACCTGCTGGATCGGGAAACAGTCGGCGGCCGCAGGCACCGGCTGATCGATACAGGCCAGAACGGCCACACAGAGCACAATGGCGTTGTAGATGTTCCAGGAGAGAATCACCGCCTCTCCATCGAATTCGACGCGATCGCGCGGCAGCAGATCAAACGCCGGCAAGAGATAACGAATCGCCATTGACAGGAGAATGGCCAGAAGCAGCAATAACAAGGGCCAGCTCAGAGCCAGATTGAAGCGCTGCCGATCCTGCGCCACAGCCTTATTGGTAACGATGCCACCATAAACACGGAACGGATGAAGAAGAACCCGGCGCATGCGCGCCAGGGCAGGGAAACAGAAGAGGGTCTCGTACACCTCCATCCAGAACTGATGGTGATAATGACCACTCAGCCAGTTGGGAAGGGTATAAAGAGCCAACAGGAACGGCCCCCCATAGGCAATGAACTCCAACACAGGCGCGGAGATCACAGAGAAGCCCAGCATCAGGCCGAGCAACGGCATCAACAGGTAGGTGATCCGCCACAGGGGAGCCAGCAGATCAGCCGGCAAAAGATACCAACGCAGCTGACGCAGGCCGAGCCTGAAGATCGGCAGCTCGCGGCCGCAGAAATAGATCTGAATATTGCCCTGCATCCAGCGAAGACGCTGATCAAGGAAGTCGGCAAAAGTGCGTGGAACCTCACCCATGCTCAGCACCTCATTGAGATAACAGACCCTCCAGCCCTGCAGGATCAGCTTGGTACTGGTCTGAAAATCCTCAACAAGGCAACTGGTGACATAGCCACCGATCGATCGCAACGCCTGCCGCCGCACCACATAGGATGTGCCACAGCAGACAACGGCATTATCCTGATCGCGGCGCAGCTGCAGATAGTGATAGAAGTAGTCGAGATCTCCTGGCATCAGCAAATCGAGGCCGAGATTGCGGCTGTGAAAATCAGCCTGGAAATAATGCTGCGGGGTTTGCACAAGCGCGACCCTTTCATCCTTAAAGAAACCCAGCGTGCGCCGCAAGAAATTTGGCTCTGGCGTAAAGTCACAGTCGAACACTGCGATGAACTCCTCTTCACAGAAATTCAACGCATGGTTGAGATTGCCGGCTTTGCGATGGGCATTGCCCTCCCGGCTCAGATAGTGAACGCCGCGCCTGGCAGCAAGGGCAGCAATCGAAGGGCGATGACCATCATCCAGAACGGTGATCCGGAGCAAGGGGTAATCCAGATTGCAGCAGGTGAGGATGGCCCGCTCCACCATCCGCTCCGGCTCGTTGTACGTGGGAATCCACACCGCAACAGAGGCGGGCCCGCCCTCCGTCCAGCCCTGGAGCTGATCGGAAATAGCGCAGGCTGACCAATAGCAGCACACTGCTGACGAGGAGCGTGCTCCAGGGCCGCCGTGGCAGCCAGCGACTGGTGATCCCGAAGGCGGCGATGGCCAGCACCGGCGGCAGGGCGTTGCGCCAGAGGTCATCCGCCTGCAGCGGCTCCGGCAGGCTGCGCAGATGCTCGGGATTGAGGATCAGGCCATCGAGCCACTCCGGCGCCTGCACCAGCAGCAGCAGACTCGCCAGCAGCAGGGCGGCAGTGAGCAGCAGAAACGACCAGGCCAACGGATGAACGCCCGGCCGCTGCGGCTGCGGCTGCGGCGCGGCCGTCACTGGAAGATCACCCGGGCTCCATAGCCCACGAAACAGAGCTTCTCCGGCGGGGCCGGCACATCATTGAGGATGCGCACGCGCACCTGACTGAGAGGTTTCTGGCCCGGCTGAAGGGGAATCGGATCAGTGTTGAGCTCACCGATACGCCCCATGCCGGAGCGGATCAGCACAACGCTGCCGTTGAGATCAAGGGCCTCACCGTTGAGATCGATGCGGGCTCTGGTGCCGATCTTCAGGCGCTTGAGCGTGTCTTCAGACACCGTGGTGGTCAGCCAGCGCTGGCGGCAATCGACCAGGCGGATCAGTTTCTGCTGGGCCTTGACGTCATCACCGGCGTGGGCGAGCAGGCGCCAGACCACCATCTGCCCAGGGGCGCTGATCCAGACGGAGCTGTACTGGTTCAGCTGACGTTCCGCGGATCGGTATTCAGCCTCCAGACCCTCCACCCGTTGCTGCTGGGTGCGCACTTCGTTCTCAAGCAAGCGACGCCGCAGTTCCGTTTCCTCCAGACGCGGCGTCGGGTCGATGTTGCCCCGGGTGCGATCCAGACTCAGATCGCGCTGAACAGCCTGAAGCTGGTTGTTGGCGGCCTGCAGGCGCGCGCGGATCGCCGCCAGTTGCTGTTGATTGGTGTGCATCGTCGTGCGCGCACGATCCACCACCTGAGCAGCGACAGCACCGGCGCGAAACAGCTGCTCCTGCCGCTGCACATCGCGCTGACTGAAGGCCAGCTCCTGCTGCTCCCGGGCCAGTTCCGCCTGAAGCTGCGCTAGCAGATGACCCTCCCGGGCGGTCGCCAGCCGGCGCTGATCAGCCGCGTCCCGCGCGAACCGGCTCTCCTGCTGCTTCACCACCAGGAGTTCCTGCCTGGTCTTGTCAAGATTGCTGCGGGCCGTGATCAGGGCGGTACGCAGACGCGCCAGATCGCCATCGTTGGCACGGGTGCTGGCGACGCGTGCCAATTGCTGCCCCTGTCCAACCGATTGCCCGACATCCACGAGCAATTGCTCCAGCTCTCCGTTGATCGGGCTGGCCAGATTGATGGTCTCGGCCTCCACAACCGCATCACGGGAGCGGGTGCTGAACAGATGGGTCAGCACCCCCGCTGCGGCAAGGAGCAGCCCACTGGCCACCCCTAGCACCAGCAGATTGGCGCGCCGGGAGACCGCAACGGTCTGCCCAATCCCGCACTCCACGTTGTTCGGAGGTGGTTGAACCATGGGCCGACCTTAAGACCGCTGCACGACAGCGGCCATGGAGCGCGAGCACCACCACGCTCAGCCGCTGCCAGGGAGCGCCTGGGCCAGAACAGCGGTGAATGCCGTATCCACGCTCAGAATCCGCTGGCCCAGACCAACCCGCTGCGCGTTCATCGCTTCTGCAAGCTCGACTTCAAAGGGCACGAACCCACCCTCCGGGCCGATCAACACCACCGCCGGCAACGGCGGAGCATCAGCGAGGGAGAGCCGGGCCCCCATGTCCGCGATCCAGCAGGGGCGACCGGCAGACAAGGCGGGCAGGTGATCTTCAACAAACGGGCGAAAACGCTTGTGCAGGTGAACCGTTGGCAACACGGTATCGCGAGAGCGCTCGAGACCCATCAGCAGGGCCTCCTTCAGCTTGGCGGGTTGCAACAATGGAGTCTGCCAATAACTTTTCTCGACCCTGGCACTATTGATCAGGTGCAAATTGGCAACACCGAACTCAGCGCACTGGCGCAGAATACGGCGCAACATCTTGGGCCGTGGCAAGGCCAGCACGATGTCAAAGCGATGGCGCGGTGGAGGTGGTTCGCACAACTCCACCCGCAGGGTCACCCCAGCCGGCTCGAGCGCTGCAATCAGCCCACGGCCACACAGGCCGCCCAACTGGCCCACACGGATGCTGTCGCCGACGGCTGCCCTCAGGACCTCGCGAATGTGCACCGCCCTGCGGTCGCGCACGATGGCCAGACCATCCCCCAGCCAGTCTTCCGCCTGCAGCAGAACGATGTTCACGATGATGGTGGATGGAGAGTGGTGCCGGATTCGCGCTGGCGCCGGATCACCTCAGGCATCTGCACGAGAGGTTGACGCTGCAACCGTGGCAACGGACTGGCCTCTAACGGAAGGCGAACCACGCCAACCGCCGGGGCACGCCAGCGGGATCAGGGCCAAGCAGCTCCACACCCTTGACCGTGCCATCCTGGCGGTACCAGGGGTCGTCGCAGAGGGCCTGAAAGGCGCTGCGGGCTTCGTCCAGCGAGGCGAACACGCCAACCGGAACAGTGCCCCAGGAATCGTGGGTGCGCAGGGAATAGGTCATGATCTCCGGCCGGGGAGCGCAGGTCAGAAGCGGGACATCGCGGCAACCTTGGCGAGCTTGTCGGCACTGAGGCCGTCGAGTTCTTCAATTTGCAGCAACTGATCCTTCACGAGGCTGGCGAAGATGAACAGGATGCCGTCGAGACGGAAATCGAAACGGCCCTCGATCGTGTGGCGTTCGATGCTGAGGAAGTCGTGGAGCGCCCAGACCGAGCTGGCATCGGCGAGGGTGGCGGCCTGCGCCTGAACGGCAGTGACCAGCTGAGCCACGGCCCGCCCGTAAGCCTGATCAAAGGCCGAACGGGCGATGGCCTGCTCGGCCTGGCTCCAGGTGTCGACCACCGTGTTGCTCATTTGCCTGAAACCTCTGCAGCCGACGCTACCGGAGCCATCAAGGCAGCGTGAGGCGGCAGCGTTCGTGCCCGGGCCGCCGGCAGTTCAAACCAGCTCAGCGCTGGATGATCATGATGCTCGCGGTGATAGCCGAAGTGGAAGCAGGCCAGCAGTGACAGCCAGGGAGGCAGATCGAGGCTGGCGGGATGGGCGTGCCGCTCAGGCCAACGCTGACGGCGATGGGGCAGGTAGGTGCCGAAGACGAACAGCTGCAGCGAACTGAGGAGAAGCGGCAAGGTCGCGAACTGGAGCACCGTGCAGGCAGCCAACAGGGGCGCGACCGACGTGCAGAACACAATCAGCAGCATCAGCAGGGTCCAGGCGCCGACAAGACGCAGCATCTGACGACCGCTGAGGTAGTGCGCCATGAACTGGCCGTACCAGCGCAGAACACCAGCCCGCCGATCGGACGGGAAATCCGGATCAAGACCGGATGCCGGCAAGCGGTGGTGGCGCTGATGCTGCCGGCGACAGAAGCGGAAGGGCAGCCCCGCATAAAGGGCGAGGGCAATTCTGCCGATGGCATCGTTGCAACAGGGGCGCCCAGGCCACAGCACGCGATGCATGGCATCGTGAGCGACGATGAACAGGCCGGTCTGCAGCTGAGTACGCAGCAACACCAGCAGCAGTGCAGTCCACCAGGGCTGCCGCTGGACGCCGGCGCCGAACAGAACGGCCAGGGAGAGCAGCCAGGCCAGAAGGAGACCGCCGCTGAGCAGCGGGCCCATGGGCAGCCTGCTGCCTGAGGCGGTCCCCACCGTCAACGGGCGAACTTGAGCAGATCGGCCGGCGAAGCGAGCAGGTCGATGGCCACGAAGTAGATCTTGCCTTCGGGATTCAGCAGGAAGCGCCAGGCCACGTTCATACCGATGCCAGCACCGAACCAGGGGGTCTGGACCTTGCCGGTGACCTTGATCTGAGTGAAGCCATCGTTGGTGGGCTCGGCATAGCCACGCTCAGGCAGGAGCTTCAGGTTCTGGCAATCCTCACGGAAGAAGCGGAGGATGGCGTCGGCGCCAACGATCGGCTTCTGAAAGGGAGGCTGAAGAGCACCGTCAGCCAGGAACAGCTGAATCAGATTGTCAAAATCATTGGCATTCAGCAAATCCATATAGCTGTTCACCGTGGGGTTGATCACCCCCTCGATGAACACCTTCTTGCGCTGCTCCTCAGGGGTGGGGGGCGCGACCGGCTCCATCACCCGCTGACCCTCTCCCTTGGCGGGATCAAAACCCATGTCAACCACGAAGTTGCGAAGCAGGGTGATCTGCTGACCCTGATCCACCTGCTTGAGCGAGGACAGAACAGCCGAGGCATTGGCAGAAAGCTGGTAGCCCTCGGGGATCGGAGCAACCACACCAGCGGCCATCCATTCACCGAGCTGGTACCAGAAACCGAGCTTGATGTTCACCGACCACATGGCATAGGTGCGGCCAATGGCAGTATCGGCACGGTTGGCCAGGTCACACATCACCTGGCTTTGCTCGGCGAAACCCATGGCCTTGATCTCAGCGAGAGTGCGCTCAGCGAATTGCATGCGCGCTGCCGCAGGAGCTGCAACGGTGATCGTGGTGCCCATTTCCAGATAGGCGTACCAGATCAAAGCCAGCTGATCTTCTGCGCTCAACAGCTGAAAGCGGGCCGTGATCGCCGGCACCACGTCAGCGGTGCGGGTTTCGGGGAAGATCCGAGAAGCTCGCTCAAGCGTGAACATCAGCTCAACCCGTTTGTGAAGGTATGTGTCGAAGTGTAGCTTGATGCACGGCTGTTTTGGCGAAAAGCGCTTATCCGCTGCAGTGCACATGCCTTTGCACCAGCGCACGACGTCCCCATCCGCCTGCGAGGGGCGGAGCAGCACTCTCGTGATCCGCCAACGGATCAGCCGATCAGCAGCGCGCCCAGGGAGAGCAGCAGCAGAGCCGGCAGGCCCTGCACCTGCTGGGGCGTGAGCGGCAGCCCGAGAGGCAGGGATGGATCGATCAGGCTGAGCAGCAGGCCACCGACCAGCAGACCGGCGCTCAGCAGCAGCAGACTCCAGCCCACCGCCGCCAGAAAACGAGCACGACGGCGCTGCAGACCCAGCACCGTCAGCACGGTGGCGGCGGCCAGCACCAGTTCGCCGCCTGCGGGGGCGAGCAACAGGCACACCAGCAACAGAGCGGCTCCGCCGAGCGTGATCCAGCGGTCGCGCCCCTCGACCAGGCTGAGACTGGGCAGGGCAAGGACCGGACTGGCCAGCGCCGGCCGAGGCAGGGCGCTGAGCGTGGGAAGGGCAGGCAGGCTGGGCCGCGCCGGCGGCGGCGAGGCGGCCACCCGCCCCGCCTCTCGCTGGGAAGCCGAGAGAGCTGCGCTGCTGACCTTGCCCTGCTGACGATCCTTGAGGCGCTCCATCAGCACAGCGTCGTAGGCGGCCTCGATGCGGGCACGGGCCTGGGGGTCGTCGCCGACCTCATCGAGACGCTGCTGCCGAGCCGCCTGGACCGCATCAAAACCGGCATCGGCAGCGATGCCAAGCCGCTCATAGGGACTGGGCACACTGCTGGAGGCACCGGCCTGGTCGGCGCCGCCGGAGGGGTCAGATCCCTGGGTCATGCGGGTGGGTGGACGCTGCCACGAGCTCCTGGAAGCCTAGGCAGAACACGGGATCAGAACAGGGGCTCACTGTGGCGGAAGCCGCCCTCGAGCTGGAGCTGACGCCGCTGCCGCTCCGCCTCGTCCCGCTGCAAGCGACAGCGACGCTTGAGCAGCGGCATCTGCGGCGGCAGGTGACTGCCCTCACGCATCTCCACATCGGCATCAGCGCCGCCGGGCACAAAGTTGACATAATCGCAACCCCCATCTGCCCGGGGGCGCACCAGCCAGAGGGGCCTCGCCATCGCCAGAACCGCCGTTGTGACCTTTCGTTGCAAACGATTCTGGCGGCTGCGGTCGCCCGGCGTGGCTCAGAGCGCCATCAGAGAGCAATCGGTTCCACGCCGCTCACAACCGGAGCCACAGCGCTGAGCTCCAGGTCGGGATGGTCCTCGCGCAGCTGATTGAGGTTCCACTCGTTCTTGAACAACAGCACCGGCCGATCCCAGGCATCACGGACGGTCTTGCAGTTGAAGATGCGGCCCACCGCCTCCAGGGCGGGCCAGCCGCCCACCACCCAGCGGGCCACCTGGAAACCGAGGGGCTCCAGGCGTGTCTGCACGCCGTATTCGTTCTCCAGGCGGTACTGCACCACCTCCAGCTGCAGCTGACCCACCGCCGCCAGGATCGGATCGCGCTTGCTCTGGTCGGTGTCGTAGAGGATCTGCACGGCGCCCTCCTCCCGCAGCTCGTTCACACCCTTGCGGAAGCTCTTGAAGGCCGAGGGGTTGGGGTTGCGCAGCCAGGCGAAGATCTCCGGGCTGAAGCAGGGAATGCCCTCGTATTCCACCTTCGGCCCCAGATACAGGGTGTCGCCGATGGCGAACATGCCGGGGTTGTTGAGGCCGATCACATCGCCGGGGTAGGCGTCCTCCACCACCTCGCGGTCCTGACCGAAGAGCTTCTGTGGCCTTGAGAGGCGGATCGTCTTGCCGGTGCGGGCGTGCTGCACCGTCATGTCCTTCTCGAACCTGCCGCTACAGACGCGCACGAACGCCACGCGGTCGCGGTGGCGCGGATCCATGTTGGCCTGCAGCTTGAACACGAAACCGCTGAAGCCCGGAGCCACCGGTTCGATCAC
>RFPK01000031.1 GCA_009926195.1 Synechococcaceae bacterium WB4_1_0192
TGGGAGCCGCGGCTCCCAGGGTGCTCAGCAGGGGGAGCGCCAGGACGACAGCCAGGGGAATCGGCAGCAGGCGCCGGCCGCCAAGCGGCGAAGTAAGAAGGATTGGCACCGGCAGCGCTCCTCTGCGCCACAACCTAGGGGAACCCGCCGATCCTCCCCCTCCATCCATCGCCGCCATGACCAGCGCCGCCAGCCAGCCGAATCCCAGCCTCGCAGGACCGGCGCGGGTGCTGGTGGTGGGCGGTGGCGGCCGTGAGAACGCGCTGGGCTGGGCCCTGGCCCGCAGCCACGGGGTGGAACGGGTGTGGGTGACGCCAGGCAACGGCGGCACCACGGAACTGACGGGGGTCGCGCAGCTGACTGTGGCCGAATCCGACCACACCGGACTGCTCGAGATCTGCCACAGCGAGGCGATCGACCTGGTGGTGGTGGGACCTGAGGCGCCCCTGGCTGCAGGGCTGGCCGACCGACTGCGCCAGGCCGGCTTCGCCGTGTTCGGCCCCGGCGCCGATGGGGCCCGGCTGGAGGCCAGCAAACAGTGGGCCAAGGCCCTGATGCAGGAGGCCGGCGTACCCACCGCGGGCTACTGGCCGGCCAACAGCCTCGAGCAGGCCCTGACGGCCCTGGAAACCCAGGGCCAACCCCTGGTGGTGAAGGCTGATGGACTGGCCGCCGGCAAGGGGGTCACCGTGGCTGAAACGATGGACGAAGCCCGTGCGGCCATCGAGGAGATCTTCGCGGGCCGCTTCGGCGAGGGCGAGGGCGCCTCGCTGGTGCTGGAGGAGCGCACCGTCGGCCCGGAGGTCTCGGTGTTCGCCCTGTGTGATGGCGAGCGCCTGGTGCTGCTGCCCCCAGCCCAGGACCACAAGCGCATCGGCGAAGGCGACACGGGCCCCAACACCGGCGGCATGGGCGCCTACGCACCGGCACCGCTGATTGATGCCGCAGGCCTGGCTGAGGTGCGACGTCTGGTGCTGGACCCCACCCTCGCGGCCCTCCGGGCCCGCGGCATCGACTACCGCGGCGTGATCTACGCCGGCCTGATGCTCACCGCCTCCGGCCCGAGCGTGATCGAGTTCAACTGCCGCTTCGGTGATCCGGAGTGCGAAACGCTGATGCCCCTGCTCGGGCCCGAGCTGGCGGCCGTGCTGCTCGCCTGCGCCCGCGGCCGTCTCGATCAGGCGCCGGAGCTGACGATCGCACCGCGCTGCAGCGCCTGCGTGATCGCCGCTGCCGAAGGCTATCCGGGTGAGATCCGCAAGGGCGATCCGATCGACAGCCAGCTGCAGAACCGTGACGACCTGCAGCTGTTCCATGCCGGCACGCGACGGCTGGAGGACGGGCGCTGCGTCAGCAGCGGCGGCCGCGTGCTGGCCCTGGTGGCCCAGGCCGACGACTTCGACGCGGCCTTCGCCCAGGCCTACGCGGGACTGGCCCAGGTGCAGTTTGAGGGCATGACCTACCGCCGCGACATCGGCCATCAGGTGCGCCGCGCCTAGGGTGCCGCCTCGATCCAGACCACAGCGCTGGACTCCGCTCCATCCGCAACCGCCGTCGTGACCAGCGTCAGCTCACCGACCGCTCCCAGCGCCCGCGACGGCAGTGCCGGCCCGCGACGCAGCCTCTGGCAGCGACTGGCGCGCTGGTGGGCCGAATTCACGCTGCAGACCAAGCTGCTGGCGGCCGCCACCCTGGTGGTGAGCCTGATGATGACGGGCATCACCTTCTTCGCACTCAACGGCATCCAGGCCGATGTGCGCATGAGTGACACCCGTTTCGCCCGCGATCTCGGCCTGCTGCTCGCCGCCAACGTGACACCGCTGGTGGCCGAGGGGAACGACCGCGAACTGGCGGCGGTGGCCGAGCGCTTCTGGCGCTCAAGCCGCAGCCTGCGCTACATCTTCTTCGCCGATCCGGACGGGGTGATCTACCTCGGCATCCCGATCAGCGGCACCAGCGGCGGCAGCGAACTGCTGCTGAGCCGTCGCCTGGAGCTACCGACCGATCTGGCACGCCGCCCCCAGAACCCGCTGATCCGCCAGCACCTCAGCCCCGATGGGCAGGTCACCGATGTCTTCGTGCCGCTGGTGAGCGGTGATCGCACCCTGGGGGTGCTGGCCCTGGGCATCAACCCCAATGAGGCCGCCCTGGCCAGCGCTGCCCTCAGCCGCGAGGTCACGGTGGCGGTGTTCATCTCGATCTGGGTACTGGTGATCCTCGGGGCGGTGTTCAACGCCCTGACGATCACCCGGCCGGTGAAGGAGCTGCTACGGGGTGTGCGCTCGATCGCCGGCGGCAATTTCGAAGCCCGCATCGCCCTGCCGGTGGGCGGTGAACTGGGGGAGCTGCTGGAGGGGTTCAACACCATGGCCACCCAGCTGGAGGCCTACAACGAAGCCAACATCGAGGAGCTCACCGCCGCCCAGGTGAAGCAGCAATCGCTGATCGCCACCATGGCTGACGGCGCCCTGCTGCTGGATGCCGACGGGCGGGTGGTGCTGGTGAACCCCACGGCCCGGCGCCTGTTCCGCTGGGAGGGACGCAAGCTGGAGGGAACCCAGCTGGCGGCAGAACTGCCGGAGGAGCTCTCCCTGGATCTGCAGGCGCCACTGGAGGCGGTGCTGAGCGGCGAGAAGGACAGCAGCGATGTGCGTATCAGCTTCGGCGAACCGGCCCGCACCCTGCGCATCGTGCTGCAGTCGGTACGGGATGCCAGCGGAGAAACCCTCAAGGGCATCGCCGTGACGGTGCAGGACCTGACCCGCGAGGTTGAGCTCAATGCCGCCCAGAGCCGGTTCATCAGCAATGTCTCTCACGAACTGCGCACGCCGTTGTTCAACATCAAGAGCTACGTTGAAACCCTGCACGACCTCGGCGATCAACTGAGCGAGGAGGAGAAGCGCGAATTCCTGGCGATCGCCAATGCCGAAACCGATCGGCTCACGCGGCTGGTGAACGATGTGCTCGATCTCTCCCGGCTGGAGAGCGACCGCATCTGGGCGATGGAGCCGGTGGAGCTGAGACCGGCGATGGAACAGACCCTGCGCAATTACCGCCTCAATGCCGACGACAAGGGCGTTGAACTCAGCCTGGATGTGGACGAGCACCTACCGCGAATCCGGGGCAACTGGGATCTCCTGCTGCAGGTGTTCGACAACCTGGTCGGCAACGGCCTGAAGTTCACGGCCGGTGGCGGTCGGCTCACCCTGCGGGCCTACCCCTGGCCGGACACCTGCCAGCTCGATCCCAGCACCGCCCCAAACCCCGACAACCCCACCTGCACGCTCACCGCACCGCTGCCGCGGCTGCGGGTGGAGATCGCCGACACCGGCTCAGGCATCTCCCGCGAGGACCAGGATCGGATCTTCGAGAGGTTCTACCGGGTGGAGAACGCTGTCCACACCGAGGTCGGCACGGGACTGGGGCTATCGATCGTGCGCGGCATCCTCGAGAAGCACAGCAGCAGCATTCGCATGGCCAGCGAACTGGGCACCGGCACCACCTTCTGGTTCGACCTCCCCCTGGAACAAGCCGACGAGGATGAATTGCGGATCGAAGCGGAACGCCGCCGCCCGGATCAGCTCATGACCGAGAGTCCAGCCTGAGACCAACTCCTGGAAAGGGCCTGGTCTCGGTTGAGACTCAGAGGCGTTCCTCGCTGGTCACGCCCTGCACGATGCGCGAGAGCTCGCTGCGCTCATCGGTGTTGATGCGGTGAGGAACACCGCTGATGATGCGTTCGAAGTTGGAGAAGGAATCCTTGATCTCTGGCCCATTGCCGGTGATCATGAATTCGCGGATTCCCTTGTCGTGCCAGGAGCCGCGCATCTTGAACACATTGAGGGCCCGGGCCATTTCGCCGCGGATTTCCACATACTGAAGCAGCAAGATCGTATCCGTGATCGTGGAGATATGAGAATCGGTGATCGAATGGCTCCCCATGAACTCCTCCGAGGTATTCGTAAAGAAGCCGGCAATCTCCTCCTGCTTGGCATAACCGGTCACACCGATCACAAACTGACGGAAGGCGTTGTGACTGACGCCACGTGCCAACGCCGACAGGGAATCGATCGCCATCCTCGAGGGCTTGAACTGACCGATCTCGGTCTTGATGATCTGCAGGTGATCCTCAAGACCCGTTGACTCTGGATAAGCGCAGATGATCTTGAGCAGGCCATCGCGCTCCATCTGCTCAAAATCAATTCCCCAGCTGGTGGCGTTGCGCAGCAGCTGTGCACGCGACTCTTCATAGGCGAAAAGAATCGCCCGCTCGCGGTTGGCGCAGGCGTTCTCGACGAACTTGCTGACCAGCAGGGTCTTACCCGTGCCGGTGGCGCCGGTGGCCAGGATGATCGAATCCTTGAAGAATCCACCGCCGCACATCTCATCGAGCCGGGGAACACCGGAGCTGACACGCACATTCGAACTGCGCTGCGTGAGCCGCATCGCCCCCAGCGGGAAGATGCTGATACCGTGAGAGCCCATCGTGAAGGGGAACTCACCCTTCATGTGGGTGGTACCCCGCAGCTTGAGGATCTCCACGGTGCGGCGGCGGCGCTCACCTTCGAGCACATTGCGCAGAATCACCACGTTGTCAGAGACAAACTCTTCAACGCCATAGCGGGCGATCGGACCATATTCATCAATACGCTCCGTGGTCATCACCGTGGTGACACCGATCTCCTTGAGCCTAGCAATCAGACGAAAGATCTCACGCCGAACCACGGAGACGGCATCGTATTGCTGAAACACAGCCGTGATCGAATCGATCGCAACACGGCGGGCCTTGTACTTGCGAATCGCATAGTTAATCCGCTCAATCAGACCGGACAAATCAAAATTGCCGGCCACATCCTGGCCCTCTGGATCAGGCGAAGCATCGAGCAGGAACAACTTATCCTGCTCCACCATCTCCTGCAGATTCCAACCAAAACTGGAGGCATTCCTAAGGATATCGAGAGGCGACTCCTCAAACGTGACAAAGATGCCAGGCTCATCAAACTGACGAATTCCGTTGTACAGGAAATTCAACGAGAAGACCGTCTTGCCGGTGCCGGAGGTGCCACTGATCAGCGTCGATCGACCAATCGGCAGACCGCCCTGGCAGATATCATCGAAGCCCTCGATCCCCGTAGGGAGCTTCTGCACCGATGTCAATGCATGGGAGTGGGAGCTGGGGTCCTGCATGGATCGGGTGGTCCTGAGGGAAGACTAAAAAAGGAGGAATGCTGCAGCCAAGACTGACAAGGGCTGGCGAAAGGATGGACTCAGGCGATGCCCTCATCCCCGGCGCCATCGCCATAGGGCTCGGCGAGGCCTTCATCCGTCAGCTCCTCGTAGAGCAGGTCAAGTCCGATCAGCACCCGTTCACGATCAGAGAGATCACCGATGATCCGACGCACGGGCGGCGGCAGGATCTTGGCCAGGGTAGGCGTGGCCAGAATTTTATCCTCCTCGGCCAGCTGCGGGTTCTTGAGCACATCGATCACCTTGAGGGCATAGACCCCCTGAAACTCGGTGTCAAGAATGTTGCGCAGGGTTTTGAGCGCCCGCATCGAATTGGGCGTATTTCCCGCCACGTAGAGCTTGAGGATGTAGGTCTTGCGGGGGCTCATCAGATCACCTCCTCGGCTGAGGGCAGGCCTGTTCCGACAACTTCGGGGCTGGCGCCTGCGGCTGTGACAGCCGCAGGCGCCAGGGGAAGATCCGGTGGGATGGAGCGGCGGTACATCTCGCAGAGATGGGCGAGGACGTCGAGCAGGGCCAGGCGGTAGTCCTGGAGGAAGTCGTGCTTGTGCCCCTCCAGCTTGAGCTGCTTCCAGAAGACGTCAATGAGGTCCACGTGAATCTCCACCACCTTGTTGATCGGCAGGTCACTGAAAAAAGCGGTGTGCACAAAGCTCTCGATCGCCTGATTGGCGGCAGCCGGGTCCTTGAAGTAGCTGATCAGCAGATCGCGATAGCTGCGCTCCAGCGAACCCAGCAGCTCCTGCCGCTCCGCCTGGGGCAGGTTGCGCAGGAACAGGGCCGGGTCCCGCTTGTAGAAGACGCCGAGATAGCCGAGCCGGCCACTGAGACGGTTGGGCAGGCGCCAGGGGCCCGGGGTGGCCGATGCGTTGCCGCCAGGATTGCCGCCCGCCGCCCCGTCACCACTCGGCACCCCGCGGCGCAGAAAACGCGACACGGCAGCGTCGACGCTGTAGGCGATCTGCTCCAGCTGGTCCTGGGGCAGATGCACCTCGGCCTCGTGATACTCGACCCGACCGCTCACCTCACCCACCACCACCGCCGGCAGCACCAATCCCTGGCGGCGCAGCGCCTCATACGTCTCTGGGGCGAAGATGCCCTGCTGCAGCAGCACCACATCAAAGGCCTCACGCCGCTGCTCCAGCTCAGCGACCGGATCGGGCCGGGAACCCAGATTCTCCAGCTGATAGCGGCCGCCCTTGAGCCAGCTACGGCACGCTTTCTCCAGGCGGGGGTCCGCCAGCAGCGAGGCGATGGTGAGAGCCGGCTGGGACATGAGCCGCGATCAGGCCCGTAGCGACGCCCATAGTGTTGACGATCCGGCAGCCGAACGGCGAGGATCCTTGTTTGTCTTTCGATTGCCGTGCGGCAGGCCGAATGACGCCCGGTCCTCCGGCTTCATGAGCCGGTGAGCCACGTCAGCCTGACCACGCCCGAGTTCCCATGAGTACCGATCCTTCCAACGCCGCATCCACGGGCGCAGCGGCTCCCTACGCCATCGTCGAGACCTCCGGCACCCAGGTCTGGGTTCAGCCGAACCGCTACTACGACCTGAACCGCATCCACGCTGACGTGGACAGCACCCTCACCCTCGAGAACGTGCTGCTGGTGAACGACGGCCAGTCCGCCAGCGTTGGTCAGCCCTACGTGAAGGGCGCCACCGTGGAACTGCAGGTGATGGCCCACCGCCGCGGCCCGAAGGTGATCGTCTACAAGATGCGCCCCAAGAAGAAGACCCGCCGCAAGAACGGTCACCGTCAGGAGCTGACCCGCGTGATGGTCAAGGCCATCAGCGTCGGCGGCAAGGCGCTCGCCTGAGCGAGCCGATCCGGCCTCCCCTCAGCTCTCCAGACACCAGCTCCCCACCCCTCTGAACCATGGCCCACAAGAAAGGCACCGGCTCCACCCGCAACGGCCGCGACTCCAACTCCAAGCGTCTTGGCGTCAAGCGTTACGGCGGTGAGACCGTGAGCGCCGGCTCGATCCTGATCCGCCAGCGCGGCACCTCGGTGCTGCCCGGCCTGAATGTGGGCCGCGGCTCCGACGACACCCTGTTCGCCCTGACCGACGGCGTCGTCAGCTTCGACACCATCAAGCGCGGCCTGCGCAGCCGCAAGCGCATCAACGTCGCCATCGGCTGAAGCCAGCGAACCCTGAGTGCATCCACCCTGAGTGAATGCAACGGAGCCGGTGCTCAGGAGCACCGGCTTTTTTGTATCCCCTGGAAAACCCAGGCAGATCAGAGCGGCCGATAGGCGCGGGTGGTGATCAGATAGGGGTGAAACACTTCCAGAAAACGGCTCTGCAGCGTGCGGAAGAACCGCTCCACCAGCTGCGGATCATCGAAGTGGAACGGATATTCCCCCCCGAAGCCCTTGAAGAAGTACCAGTTGAGCAGGGCAATGCCCTCGGGCTGCAGGCGTTCGGCAAACTGCTCCAGCTGGGCCGACGGATCACTGAGGTGCTCCAGAACATCCAGACAGACCAGCGTGTCGAACCGGGCCGGCAGGGCTGCGGCATCCAGATCGCGGAAGCAGCGCACCCGACCCGCCAGCCCCAGCTCAACAGCCCGGGCCTCCACGAAGGCCCGGTTGTGGGGATTGAGATCGACGAACCACACGGTCTCCACCTGCGGCAGGGCAGCCGCCGCCAGGGCGTGGCTGCCGATACCGCCGCCAAAATCGAGCACATGGCCGTGCGCAAACGACTGCTGCAGGCGCAGGGTGTCGGCGATGTAATCGGCACTGCCCAGATGCCAGGCGGCAAGCTCCAGCAGGTGGCCATCGCCCACCGTCTCCTCATAGAAGGCACCGGCGCGTTCCGGATCGAAGGCGCCGGGATGCAGGGCCGCCAGCTGATCGGTGCTGCTGGGCAGACGCTCGCTCAGCTGCGCCAGGCTCAGTCCGAGGTGGTCCGCCAGTTGGCGACGCAGATCGAAACCGTCCGCCAGGAAGCGCTCGGGCGTGAGTGCCGGCAGGCCGGCGACCTGGGGAACTGGGGGCAGCGGTGATGGGCTCATGCCCCGCACCGTAGGCGCTGGGTGATGGCCCCTTGCCATCCCGGCGCGGTGCAACAGTGCCTGCAGCGCAGCGCGGGCAGAGGAACCATGGGGGCGGCAGCGAGCACGGATCAGGAGCAGCCCTGCGGCTTTCTGGTGCTGGACAAGCCCGCCGGGCTCAGCTCCCACGCCTGCGTCAGCCAGGTGCGCCGCGCCTATGGCCTCAGACGCGTCGGCCATGGCGGCACCCTCGATCCGGCCGTGACCGGGGTGCTGCCGATCGCCCTGGGCCCCGCCACGCGCCTGCTGCCCTACCTCAGCGGCGATAAGGCCTACCGGGGTGTGATCCAACTGGGTCTGACCACAGGCAGCGACGACCTGGACGGGGAGGTGCTGGAGCAGCGCCCCCTGCCCGTGCTGGAGCGCAGCGACCTGGAGCGGGCCCTGGAGGGCTTCCGCGGCACGATCGCCCAGCGCCCGCCGCAGGTCTCAGCCGTGCATGTCAACGGCGAGCGGGCCTACGCGCGTGTGCGCCGCGGCGAGCAGCTGGAGCTGGCGCCCCGCAACGTGACGATCCACGGCCTGGAGCTGCTCGGCTGGGATCCAGGCAGCGGACAGCTGGAGCTGGCGGTGCGCTGCTCCGCCGGCACCTACATCCGCTCCCTGGCGCGCGACCTGGGTGCGCAGCTCGGGTGCGGCGGCTGCCTGGCGAGCCTGCGACGCACCGAGGCGCTCGGCTTCGGCCTGGAGCGGGCGGTGCCGCTGGAGGCGCTGCAGCAACAGCCCGCCCCGGCCCTGATCAACCCACTGGAGGCCCTAGCCGCGCTGCCCCGGCACCAGCTCGGCGAGGCCGATCTGGTGGGCTGGCGCTGTGGCCGGGCCCAGCCGGCCCAGGCGGCGCTGGAGGTGGGTTGCGCCGTGGTGGTGGTGGGTCCGGATGGCAACCTGGCCGGCATGGCCAGCGCCAGAGGCGACGGCCAGCTGCAACCGCGCCTGGTGCTGCAGGCCGCCGGCTGACCCCCACAACCGTTCCTTCTCCCCCATCCGCACGCACCATGGCCGGCCACAGCCGATGGGCCCAGATCAAGCGCACCAAAGCGGTGGTGGACGCCAAGCGCGGCGCCGTGTTCACGCGGCTCGGCCGCGAAATCATGGTGGCGGCCCGCGCTGGCGCCGACCCAGCCGGTAATTTCCAGCTGCGCACCGCCATTGAAAAAGCCAAGGCGGCCCGGGTCCCGAACGCCAACATCGAACGGGCGATCGCCAAGGGCTCCGGCCAGGGCGGCGGCGGCGCCGACCAGTTCGAGGAGGTGCGCTACGAAGGCTATGGGCCCGGCGGCGTGGCGGTGCTGATCGAATCGCTCACCGATAACCGCAACCGCACCGCCGCGGAGCTGCGGCTGGCCTTCAGCAAGAACGGCGGCAATCTCGGTGAGACGGGCTGCGTCGGCTACCTGTTCGAGCACCGCAGCGTCGTGCGGCTGGAACAGCCGGACCTGACGGAGGACACGCTGCTGGAGGCGCTGCTGGAGCTGGAGGAGCAGGGAGGCCCAGCCGCCCTCGGCTACGAGCTCGACGGCGAAGGGGCTGATGTGTTCGCCGCCTTCGAGTGCCTGGAGGCCCTTCAGGACGGGCTGCGGCGCCTCGGCTGGCCCGTGAGCAGCTGGGAGCACCGCTGGATCGCGCAGACACCCTGCAGACTGGAGGATCCCACCGCGCTGGCGGGCTGCCTGAAGCTGCTCGATGCCCTAGAGGAGCTCGACGATGTGCGCAGCGTGACCTCCAACCTGGATGCGGACGAAGCGCTGATGCAGGCGGTGCTCAGCTGAGTCGCAGGGCGGACGCAGCGTCGGCATCCACCAGCACCCGCAGGCATGGATGGGTCTGCAGCCAGCTGGCCGGCACCCCCGGCTCGGGCGACTCCTGCAGGCTGCGCCGCAGGATCTCGGCCTTGGCCCCGCCCGTCACCACCAGCAGCACCTCCCGGGCCGCCAGGATTTCAGCGGTGCCGAGGGTGATCGCCCGCTCCGGCACCGCAGCCGGATCCGCCCCGAAGGCGGCGGCGTTCTGGTGGCGCGTGGCTGGACTGAGCTCCAGGCAACGGGACGGGGCGTGCCGCGGGCATGGGGGCTCGTTGAAACCCACATGGCCATTGCTGCCCAGGCCCAGCAGCTGCAGGGCAATGCCCCCAGCCGTAGCCACCGCCGCGCCGTAGCGCCGTGCTTCCACGTCGGGATCGGCGGCCAGGCCATCAGGCAGCTGCAGGCAGCCGGGCGCCAAGCCGAGGGGAACCGCCAGGGCTGCGGCCATCTCAGCGGCAAAGGAACCTCGATCGGCCGCCCCCAGCCCGACGTACTCATCGAGGTTGAAGCTGCACCACCTGGACAGCAGCCGCTGGCACCGGGATTCGCTCCACTGAGCGACCTGGCGGCGCAGGGCCGCATACACCGGCTGCATCGTGCGCCCCGTGGCCAACCCCACCGGGCCACCCGCTTCCAGAGCCTGCAAGAGCAGTCCGGCCGCCCGTTCAGCCACCCCATCCACAGCGGCGGCGACTTCCAGGGTGGCGCCGGGGAGGCCCGCCAGGGGCTGCTGGCTCAGGTCAGGGCTGAGAGCGGGAGGCGGTGGCCACGACCTGGGCATCAGCATCCCTCGTCTGAACACCTGTTGAGCCTGACGCAGCGACCGCCACCCCCGCCAGCTGGCTGTAAGGCGTGAGCTGGGTGCCGCGGTAGTAGTGCCGGAGGATCGCGGCATAGCTCTCGCCGCGGCGGGCCATGCCGTAGGCCCCCCACTGGCTCATGCCGATGCCGTGGCCGAAGCCGCGTCCGATCGCGACCCAGCGGGGCCTGACCATCGCTGCAGCGGGCGCCATGGCACTGGACGGGGCCTGGGCTGGAAGGCTTAAGGCCGGCAGTGGCGGCGGCACCGGAACTGGAGTGATCGCCGCCGCAACCGGCAGGCCAGAGGCGACGGGCAGGGAGGTGCCGACGGGAAGAGCGGTGGCGGAGGAGGGAAGCTCCTGCTCAAACCGCACCCAGGTGCTGCGCAGGCCCAGGCGGCTGCGCAGGGCGGCACCGCTGAGCAGAAGCTGACCGCCTGTGCCCAGCACCCGCACCTGGCGCACACGGCCGGTTGCGGTGGTGGAGAGCACCTCGATGCCGCGCATGCCGCCGATCTCGGCAAAGGCGGCCTGCAGCTGGACTGGATCCAGGGGCTGGCGCCACTGATGCACGGGCGAGTCCTGGTCAAAGTCCGGGACGCTGACGAGGTAAGGAAGCTGGGTGGACCAGAGGTCGCCGCTGCTTTCGGTGCTGCCGCCGCTGCTGCTGTGGAACACCGCGTCGATCAGGCCGCTGCCGTAGGTGAGCACCAGACCGCGGGTGGCCTGGACCGCCTGGCGGGTGGAGGGGGTCTCCGCCTCGATCCCCCGATACACCTGGCTGGCCACGGTGGCCTTGAGGTCGTAGGCGGCCGCAGGCCTGCGGGCCTTGAGGGCGTAGGTGCGGGCAGCCACCGCCTGGGCCTGCAGCGCGGGCTGGGGCCAGCTGGCGGGCATCTCGCTGCCGACCACGCTGGTGAGATAGGTCTCGAGCGGCACGTGGTTGATCACCTGCACGTCGTTACCACGCACGAGCAGCTGCAGCCGACCGCGATAACGGCGCTGATTCAGCGCCAGGGCCGGGTCGGGTCCGGCGCCGGGACGGGGCTCGATCCACAGCTCCGCCGCCGCCAGCACACCGGAGTGAGCCACGTCTGCCAGGGCAATCGAGCTGGGATCGGCCAGGGCCCGCGCCTCCAGCCAGGAGCCGTTCACCCGCAGCTGCAACGACTGACCAGGGCGCAGATCCTGAAGCACGCGCCCCTGGCGATCGCGCAGGCGCAGTCCCTCCGCATCGGCCGCCGCCAGGGTCAGGGCAGGGGCCTCCTGCAGGAGCACCCGCAACTGAGGCTCGGCCGGACTGGCCGCTGCGGCGCCCGT
>RFPK01000301.1 GCA_009926195.1 Synechococcaceae bacterium WB4_1_0192
GCTGACATTCTCGGTATGAAGCCGAAAGAATAGGAGCGTGGGCTGAGGCGTCGCATCGTCGCGCGTGAGGTCGTTTTCTGCTAATGTCGCATCGTCCGACAGCAAGGAAAGCGTCCGCTATGTCCGCCAGCCCCGCCAAGCCCACCTACGGCGACCTGACCACCCAGGGGGCCTCCACCAACATCGCCTGGCACCACACCTCGGTGGACCGGGCGGCGCGGGCAGGGCAGCGCGGCCACCGCAGCGCCATCCTCTGGTTCACCGGCCTGAGCGGCTCCGGCAAGAGCACCCTGGCCAATGCGGTGAACGCCGCCCTGTTCGAGAAGGGCCTGGCCTGCTATGTGCTCGATGGCGACAACATCCGCCATGGCCTGTGCAAGGACCTGGGCTTCTCCGATGCCGACCGCGAGGAGAACATCCGCCGCATCGGTGAGGTGAGCAAGCTGTTCCTCGATGCCGGCGTGGTCGTGCTGACGGCATTCGTATCGCCGTTCAAGGCTGACCGCGACCGCGCCCGCGCCCTGGTGGACGGCGGCGACTTCATCGAGATCCACTGCGCCGCCGATCTGGCCGTGTGCGAGGAGCGCGACACCAAGGGGCTCTACGCCAAGGCCCGCGCCGGTGAGATCAAGGAGTTCACCGGCATCTCCAGCCCCTACGAAGCACCCGAGGCCCCCGAACTGCGGGTGGACACCGGCAACCAGACGCTGGAACAGAGCGTGGAGCAGGTGCTGGTTTATCTGAGCGCCCAGGGCATCATTGCCCAGGCGAACTGAGGGGCTCACCCCCGGCAGGCGCCGCTACCTCATGCCGCTGGGCCCAGAGATCCAGGAAGGTCTTGAAGCAACTGGCCAGCGGCACCGCCAGCAGCAGTCCGAGCAGATCGCCAAGGCCCATCAGGCTGCCGACGCGGGCGCCGATCGGCAGGCAGACCAGCAGCCAGGCCGGTTGCAGGCCGACGATGCTGCCCATCAGCCGCGGCTGGATCCCCTGATCCACCACCTGGCCGACGCTGATCGCCGCCACCAGCACCTCCAGGCCCGTGCGCGGATCCTGCAGGGCCAGCAGCAGGCTCACCAGCACGATCGTGAGCGCACTGGCATAGGGCACCAGGGTGGTGAAGCCGATCGCCACGGCGAACAGCACGCCGTAGGGAATCGCCAGCAGGGTGAACACCACGATCTGCAGGCCGCTGAGGATCAGGGCCAGCAGCACCTGGCCGGCGAAGTAGCCGCGGAAGGTGCGGCCGAGCGTGCCCAGCACCGGCGCCCGCACGCCCTCGGGCAGCCACCACTGCCAGGACGGCCAGGGGCCGCGGCAGGCGCCGCGCCACCAGCCAGCGGGTTGGGATGTCGAGCAGGAAGGCAATCAGGGCGGCGGCCACCACCAGGGCCGGAAACGGCGCCAGCGGCAGCAGCAGCTGCCGCAGCACCCAGAGGTTGAGCGTGAGCAGCGGCAGCGCCAGGCTCAGCCGCAGCCACAGGGGCAGCACCAACCGCTCAAGCATCGCCGCCGCTCACATCTGCGCCAGATAGGCCGCGCTGCCGAGCTCCAGCAGGCGAGCGTCCTTGGCCGTCACCTGGTCATGCAGCTCGCGCCGGTAGGCCGCCACCCGCTCGGCCAGGGCGGGATCGGCGATCGCCAGGATCTGGGCCGCCAGCAGGCCGGCGTTGGCGCCGTTGCCGATCGCCACCGTGGCCACGGGGATGCCGGCCGGCATCTGCACGATCGAGTGCAGGGAATCCACGCCGGAGAGGGCGCGGGTCTGGACCGGCACACCGATCACCGGCAGGGTGGTGAGGGAGGCCACCATGCCGGGCAGGTGGGCGGCGCCGCCAGCACCGGCGATGATCACCCGGAAACCACGCTCGGCGGCACCCTGGGCGAAGGCCACCATCTCCAGCGGCGTGCGATGGGCCGAGAGCACCCGCACCTCCGCCGCCACACCGAAGCGCTCCAGCATCGCCACCGCCGGCTGCATGGTGGGCAGATCGGAATCGCTGCCCATCACCACCGCCACCGGCACGGCGCCGGAGCTGGCCCCCGGTGCTGCCGGATCGGGGCCAGGGGAGGCAGCGGAGAAGGCCAACGGGGGCAAACGCAGCGAGACTGTCATTCTCCCGCGCCCGTGTGCGCCATGCGCTGGCTCAGCAACCTGCGTCTGCCCCAGGCCGGGCGTTGCCGTCACGGCGACGGGCAGCGCTGGCGCGTCGGCCACTGCGATGGTGTGATCGCGGTGGTGGAGCCGATTCCGGCGGGCAGCGCCGCTGCCGGCGACGACTGGAACGGCGACTGGCTCAGCCCGATGGGGGTGGATCTGCAGATCAACGGCGGCCTGGGCCTGGCCTTCCCGGAACTGACGGCGGCTGACCTGCCGCGGCTGCAGGAGCTGCAG
>RFPK01000302.1 GCA_009926195.1 Synechococcaceae bacterium WB4_1_0192
GCGCTCGATCAGGTTGCTCAGCGCCTGATAGGCCCAGTCGGTCGGCTTGACGTCGGAGAACTGGGTGATCGAGGTCACCTGCTCGTCCGAGCCGTACTGATTGACGGCAGCAATGTTGAGATCAGCGGCGGAAGCAGCCACGGGAGCCATCAGGCCCAGGGCAGCAGGCGCCAGAAGAAGCTTCTGGAACAGTTTCATGGTCCTCACACCAATTGAGGGCACATTCCGAATGGAATGTTCCGACGACCTTACAAGGCGGCGCAGGCCGAAACCGGGGCAGTGCACACCGCAGGCAGTAGCGCAGATCACAACCGCTGAGCGGGGCCGGACCTCTGGACACACCCTGCAGACAACGCCAACAAAAAAGCCACAGCTAAAGCTGTGGCTTGATCAAGAAGATGCTGTGTGAGGAGAAAGCTACGGGAGCAAGGTGTGTGAGGAGAGCTCCCGAAGCTGTCGTTCAGACCATGCCTGAGACATTCAGGCAATCAAGATCAGAACTTGAAGGTGGTCTTGATCACGCCGCCAAAGTTGTTGACGGTGAGGTTGCCGGTGCCACCGGTGACGGGGTTGGACTTACCCAGCCAGCCAGCGGTCTGGCTGAGGTAGTACAGAGCAGGGGTCACGCTGATGTTGTCGGTGACCTGGAACTTGTACCACCACTCCCAGGCGTAGTTGCCGTCGTTAGGAGTGCGACCAGCGCCGGTGGGCAGCGCGGTCACGAACGGAGTCTGGCCGACTGCCATACCAGCGGCGTTGCCCTTGATGAAGGCATCAGCCCACTGCAGGCCAACGGTCCAGGACTGGATGCGGCCACCGCTCAGGTTGGAGAAGCCAGTGGTGCGACCAGCCAGGGCGGACAGGGCGGTACCGGAAGCGGTGCCGCTCACGCCGGTGATGCCCCAGCCAGCGCTGATCGAGGGGATCCAGTTGGCGTTGGAAGGCTGCCAGTAGGCGCTCAGACCAACGGTGTTGGTGCGGATGCCATCGGTGCCGGCGGTGACGCCGTTGTTGTTACCGAGGGAAGCCAGAGGCGTACCGGCGGGAATGGAGGAACCATTGCCGTAGTTGTAAGCCACAGCGGCGCCCCAGTTGGAGCCGGCGTAGCCCACCTGAGCGGTGAAGGTCTCGCTGGAAGCGGCGGTGCCGATACCACCGGAGAAGGTGCCGTTGGCGCTCGGGTTACCACCGTCGCCGTCCTGGGCGACGTAGTTGGCGCTGACGCTGAAGCCGTTCTTCTGATACCAGACACCGGCACCGGCACCCAGGTTCAGGCTGTAGGCAGCAGGCGAACCGGCGTAGGTGAACACGTCGAGGACGGTGTCAGCCGGGTACACGCTGGGCCACATGGCCAGCATGTCGTCCTGACGGACCTTGCCACCCACGGTGAAGGTGAAGTCGCCAGCGGGGAACTGGTAGAAGAGGCGGTTGACGGCCACCACGTCGCCGCAGTCAACACCGGTGCCGCAGTTTTCCTGGAAGGCCACTTCCAGGGCGTTGTTCGGCAGGATGCCGTTGCCGTAGGCGGTGTCAGCAAAGTTGCCGGCGCGCAGGGTGGTGCGCAGCAGGTCCTTGCCGGTGAAGCTGGTGTCGAAGTTCAGACGAACGTCGTAGTTGAAGCTGAGGGCGCTCTGGCCGGGCACGGCATAAGAAGGTGCGCCGGGGATGCCAACGGGGGTGACGTTGCCGCCGGCGCTCGATCAGGTTGCTCAGCGCCTGATAGGCCCAGTCGGTCGGCTTGACGTCGGAGAACTGGGTGATCGAGGTCACCTGCTCGTCCGAGCCGTACTGGCTGACGCCAGCGATGTTCAGATCAGCGGCGGAAGCAGCCACGGGAGCCATCAGGCCCAGGGCAGCAGGCGCCAGAAGAAGCTTCTGGAACAGTTTCATGGTCCTCACACCAAAAGAGGAATTGGGCGCAACGCGCCGACCCATATCTTCACGGGCAGAGACGGCCATCACCTGCTCTGGTGTGCCAGATCACACAACGGCCGCGGGTGCGACAGTGCCCCGATGACGCGCAAGCTCCTGCTGGCCGCCCTGGTGGCACCGCTGCTGCTGACGGCCGCGCCGGTCAGCTTTCTGGCCCATGACGCCGGCTACTACGGCCTGCAGGCACGCTGGATCGAGCAGGGCGGCCCTTGGCTGGCCCCACTCTGGTTCGGCCAACCCCTGTTCGACCGCTGCATCGGCGCCCAGTGGCTGATGGCCCTGGGCCTCAGGCTCAACGGCAGCACCGGTGATGGGCTGCCCGCCCTGCTGGCAGGAGCGGTGAGCCTGGCGCTCAGCGGCTGGCTGGCGCAACGGCTGCTGCCGGGCAGCGCCAGCGAGCGACGCCAGCTGGCAGGGCTCACCGAGGTGCCC
>RFPK01000303.1 GCA_009926195.1 Synechococcaceae bacterium WB4_1_0192
GCCCTGGCGGAGCTGCAGGCCAGCCTGGGCACCTGGTGGCCGCGGATCAGCGCCGTGGCCAACGGCAGCGGCAACCAGAGCAGCAACAACCTCAACGCCCCCGCCGGCAGCGTGAAAGGGTTCGGCCCGAATTTCGACGCCAATGGCCTGCGGGCCGCCAATGGCCAGGCGGTGGATGGGCCCTTCTATGTGCCCAACGGCGGCGGGGCCTATTTCAACAGCTTCACCACCGAGGGCTTCGCCGGCCTGCAGCTCGATTACGCCCTGATCGACTTCGCCCGCACCCCGACCGTGCAGGCGGCGCGGGCGCGGCTGACGGCCGCCCGCAACCGCTACGCCAACCAGCTGCGGCTGCTGCAGCTGCAGGTGAGCGAGGCCTACTACCAGCTGCAGCAGGCCGATCAGAACGTGCGCATCCAGGACGCGGCGGTGCGCAACGACCTGGTGATCCTGCGCGATGCGCTCGACCTCAAGATCGCCGGGCTGGTACCGCGCCTGGATGTGCTGCGGCGCCAGGCGATCGAAGCGAGCGATCAGGAAGCCCTGATCCAGGCGATGGCGGATCGGGCCATCGCCCGCCGCCGCCTGGCGGTGCTGCTGAACCTGCCGCCGCAGTTCACGCCGAGCGCCGCCGATCCGATCACGCCGATGCCGCGCTGGCCGCTGGATCTGGAGGCCAGCCTGCTGGCCGCCTACCGCGGCAACCCGGAACTGGAGGCGCTGCTGGCGGCCCGTCAGGCCCTCTCGCGCCAGCGCGATGCCACGGCCGCCGGCCTGCTGCCCAGGCTGTCGCTGTTCGCCGAGGCGGGCGGCGGAGGCAACAACAGCACGATGTACAACATCAATGGCCGCAATGGCGGCTGCTGCGGCACCACGGTGCTGCCGGTGCAGAACGCCAGCGGCTACGACTGGTCGGTGGGGCTGAGCCTGCGCTGGCTGCTGTTCGATGCGGGCAGCACCGCCGGCGAGGCCAGGGCCCTGGCGCTGCGGGCCGAGGCCACCGCCCAGGAGTTCGCCGCCCAGCGCGATGCGATCCGCCTGCGGCTGGAGAGCGCCTTCTTCAACCACGAGGCGAGCCTGGCGAAGCTGGCAGCGGCGCGGCGTGGCGTCAGTGCCGCCCTGGAGGCGTTCCGTGATGTGCGCCTGCGCTACCAGACCGGCCTCTCGAGCGAGGTGGACCTCTCGATCACCCAGGAGCGGCTGATCGGCAGCCTGGTGCAGCGGCTCAATGCCACCACGGCGGTGAACATCAGCTACGCGCAGCTGCTGCGGGAACTGCTGCCGGTGCCCCGCGATCCGGACGCCGCGCTCACGCCCCAGCTGCTGCTGACCACACCCCCAGGCGTTGCAGCTCCCGGGTCGCCGGCCCCGGCCCCGGCTGCTCAGCCGTGATCGCCGTAGCCAGTAGCGGCGCCAGCAGGGGCACCTGGGCGAAACCGCCGCTGAATCCGCTGAACAGCCACAGGCCCGCTGCACCGAGCACGGGTGCCGCCCGGGGTCGGCCATCGCGGCAGAAGGCCACCGGCAGCTGCCGGTAGCGGACGCCCCCCCGCTGCAAGCAGCCCGCCAGCCGGGGATCAGCGGCGGTGATGGCCTGCCGCAGCCAGGCCTCCGCCTGCGCGGGCAGCGGCCCGCTGGCACTCAGATCCGTAGCGTTGTCGGCGGCAATCCAGCTGAGCTGGCCGAGCAGCAGATCGGAACCGCGGGGCACCAGGCCGGCATCCACCACCCAGTCGGCGGCGGTGAGGGAGCCGGAGCGACGTTCCAGGGCGAGGCGTTCGAATCGGCCTGGCAGCAGCAGCTCGGGCACAGCGGCGGGGACGGCGAGGGCCGGCAGCTCCAGCACCCCGGCCCAGCTGCACTGAAGCGCTGCGGGCAGGGCGGTGGCAGACCCATATCGGCATGGGCCTGGAAGGCAAAACGCTTGGCGTCATCGGCCTTGGGAAGCTTGGCGGACGCGTGGCGACCATTGGCCAGGCTTTCGGCATGAAGGTGCTCGCCTGGTCCACCAACCTGACCGATGAACGCGCCGCCGAGATTGGCGCCACCCGCGTGGATAAGGCGACCCTTTTGCGGGAAGCGGATATCGTGACGCTGCATCTGGTGCTGTCGGATCGCTCGCGGAACACGATCGCAGCGCCTGATCTGGCCCTGATGAAGCCGAGTGCCTTCATCGTGAATACCAGTCGCGGCCCCTTGATTGATCAGGAAGCGCTGATTGCCGCGCTGAAGGCAGGGCGGATTGCTGGGGCGGGGCTTGATGTCTTTGATATTGAACCTTTGCCCGCCAATCACCCGATCCTTGGCGCGCCGAATACCGTGC
>RFPK01000304.1 GCA_009926195.1 Synechococcaceae bacterium WB4_1_0192
GTAGGTTTTGTTGCGTGATTCGTTGATTCCCCCGTCCTGGACAGGAAAGAAACGGCCCTCAAGCTGGCCCGCAGCCGCGGTCAGGCCCACATCGGCGTCGCCATGCCCCAGGGTTGAGCCGCCCCATGGCTGCCCTGCTCTACAGCTTTCGCCGATGCCCCTACGCCCTGCGGGCCCGTTTGGCCCTGGCGGCGGCCGGCCTGCAGCCGGGGCCGCAACCGCAGAGCCTCCAGCCCCACCGAGCCCACACCAGCGCCGACATCCCACAGCACCCCGGCCGCCGGCAGCTGCAGATCCGCCAGCAGCTGGATGCGCACCTCGCGCTTGGTCATCAGGCCCGGACGATCCTCGTGCTGGAGAAACAGCCCGTCGTCGAGTCCGAACGGGGGAAGGATCTCCGGATCGAGCGGGGGCGGTGCTTCGGCGATCAGCAGCACCAGATGCAACGGGTCGCAATCGGCCGGGATGGCAACGACCGGAGCCAGGCGCTGCACCCGTTCGGCCGGGTGCCCCAACCGCTCGCACAGCCAGAAGCCATAGGCGGCCTCCAGGCCAGCGGCGCGCAGGATCTGCCGCACCGCCTCAGCGCCGCCGCGGCCGGGGTCGGTGAGCACCGCCAGGGCGGGCGGACGCTTCTGCAACGCCGCAGCCAGCGGCTCGGGATCACGGCCGTGCAGGCTGATCCAGGCAGCGTCCTGCCAGGGACGGCCGATGCGGGCGAAGGCCAGCTGCAACGAGCTGGGGGCCGGATGAAAGCGCAGCTGATCGGGGCGAAAGTGCTGCAGCAACAGCCGACCGATACCGAACCAGAGGGGATCGCCACTGGCGAGCAGCACCGCAGCCCGCCCTTCAGCAAGGGCCCGCTGCAGGGGGTCCAGGATCTGCTCGGGACGGTCACTGGCCAGCAGGTCGGGGCAAGGCTCAGAGGGCGGGATCCGCCCGACCGCCTGCTCGGCCTGCCACCAGCAGGGCAGTTCGCTCAGCAGCCGTCGCGGGGCAAGCACCAGGCTGGCCTGCCGCAGCAACGCCTGGGCAGGGGCCATCAGGGAGGCCGCACCGCCGGCATCGGTGCCGATCACATGGAGAACCGCCCCCGCGCTGGCCAGGCGTTGTTCGCTCAGGGCCCGTTCGATCAGGACCTGTTCGCTCAGGACTCGTTCGCTCAGGGCATCAGCCTCCACTGGCGCCATGATGCTCAGGCGTGAGCGACGCCGATCCCGATGAGCGACCGCCGCCAGCGCATCCACGAGCTGGTTCTGGCCCTGCTGGCCCGCCAGGCCGATCTGGACCTGCTGGCCGGCGATGGTACGGGTCTGCCCAGTGGCGATGCCGGTAACTGGATCGAGCGCAACCGCCGGATCGTGCAGCGTTACCAGGCCCTGGTGCGCTCCGCCGTCACCCTCGATGCCCTGGTGGATCAGGAGGTGAACGGCAGCTTCCAGAGCCAGCCCCCGGCGAGCGATGCCTGATCAGCCCTGTGCACAGCGCCCACGGCAGCTCTGACAAGCTGGGCGCATCGCATGCGGCTCCATGGCGCCCCTTGGCCTCTCCACGCTGAAATCGCTGTTGCGAGATCGCGGATTGCAGCGCAGCCGCCGGGCGCAGGGCTCCTGGCAACCGCCGCTCGCCAGCTGGAGCCGCCCGTTCGGCCTGGGCTGGGAGAAGCCGTACACGGTGCGGTACGCCAGCAACCTCGATGACGGCCCGAACCACGGCATGCCGCTGGGGGGCTTCGGGGCGGGCTGCATCGGCCGCGGGCCCGATGGATCGTTCAACCTCTGGCACCTCGATGGCGGCGAGCACTGGTTCGGCACGCTTCCCGACTGCCAGTTCGCCCTGTTCGAGCGCAACGGCCAGAGCAGCCGCGCCCATGCCCTGGCGGTGCAACCGCAGGCGGATGCCTCACGCCCGGAGGCCGGCACGCCCCTGAAGGCCTGGAGTTGGTACCCCGCCAGCACGGCCGGGCGCAGCACCGGCAGCTACGCCGCCCGCTATCCGCTCAGCTGGACCAGCTACGAGGGTGTGTACGACGCTGAAGTGTCCTGCGAGGCCTTCAGCCCGATCCTGCCGGGCGACTACCAGCGCAGCAGCTACCCGGTGGCGGTGTTCGTGTGGACGCTGCGCAATCCCACGCGGCAAGCCCTCGATCTCTCGCTGCTGCTGAGCTGGCGCAACAGCAGCGGCTGGTTCACCAACACCGATCCCTCGGCCGAGGTGCACTTCCGCGACGACGGCAGCCCCGAGCACAACTATGTGCCGGCCATCGGCGCCAGCCGCGGCCAGCGCAACCGCTGGGTGGACGACGGCGCCCTGCGCGG
>RFPK01000305.1 GCA_009926195.1 Synechococcaceae bacterium WB4_1_0192
TCGCTTCAGCCACATGAGCGAAGCCGAGATTCGTCAGCGGGTGGGCGACGCCCTCGACGCCGTGGGCCTGGCGGGCACCGAAGACCTCTACCCCGGGGAGCTGAGCGGCGGCATGCAGAAGCGGGTGAGCTTCGCCCGCGCCGTGATCGAAGACCCCAGCCAGCCGCCGGGGCAGGTGCCGCTGCTGCTGTTTGACGAACCCACTGCGGGCCTCGATCCGGTGGCCTGCACCCGCATCGAGGATCTGATCGTGCGCACCAGCCAGCTCACCAATGCCTCATCGGTGGTGGTGAGCCATGTGATGAGCACGATCCTGCGCACCTCTGATCGGGTGGTGCTCCTCTACGACGGTTGCTTCCGCTGGCAGGGCAGTGTCGACGACTTTCGCGTCAGCGACAATCCCTATGTGCTCCAGTTCCGGACCGCTAGCCTCAACGGACCGATGCAGCCGGCGGAGCTCTGACGATCATGCGCCGCAGTGTGAAAGAGGCAGCGGTCGGATTCACGCTGCTGGCCGCTCTGGCTGCAGGGGGTGGGTTCTGGCTGTGGTTGCAGGGGGTGGCCCTCAGCGGCCGCACCTGGACGTTCCGCATCAGCTTTCCCGATGCCACCGGCCTCGGGGAGCGCTCCGCCGTCACCTATCGCGGCGTGCAGGTGGGCAGCGTGCGCAGCCTCCAGGCCGGTTCGGCGGCGGTGGTGGCCGAGATCGAGATCACCGACCCCAGCCTGCGCCTGCCCCAGCCCCTGCTGGCCCAGGTGCAGGAGGCTTCGCTGCTGGGGGGCAATGCCGTGGTGGCGCTGCTGGCCCCGCCGCGAGCGCTGCCCGCCAGCCTGCCGGGCCCCCGTGAGTCTGCGTGCAACCGCACGTTGATGGTGTGCGACGGCACCCAGGTCAGCGGTGGCAGTGCCGCGAGCCTCACCAGCGTCACCGCCACGATGCAGAAGCTGCTCGATCAGGCCGAGCGCGAGGGGCTGGTGCCCAAGCTGGCGGCCACCACCAAGAGTTTCGACGCCACCTCCAAGCAGGCGGACCGCTTCCTGCGTGAGGGCCAGGTGCTGCTGCGCGACCTGCAGGTCGCGGTGCGTGCGGCCCGGCCCACCCTCGACAACCTCAACGCCTCCACCGCCCACATCCGCAACGTCACCCGCGCTCTCGATAACCCCCGAACCCTGGCGGAGCTGCAGGGCACGGTCACCAACGCCGAGCGTCTCACCGCCCGCTGGGACCAGGTGGGTGGTGATGTCAACAAGCTCACAGCCGATCCCAAATTCATGGATGGCCTGCGCAGTGTGGCGGTGGGGCTTGGCAAGTTCTTCGACGAGCTTTACCCCGAGCGCCGCGCCGCCACGGCCCCAGCCGCTACACGCCGCTGATCGCCTCAAGGGCGATGGCGGCGATCGCCTGATCGCTGGCCTTGGGCAGCTGCACATACTTGCCGCCGGCGGCATCGGCCAGGTCCTTGCCCATGCCGCTGCCGATGAACTTGCGCTCGGTGTCGATCACCAGCAACTTGATCCCCAGCGCCCGGTAGCGGCTGGCCACCTGCTTCACCTCCTCCTTGAGGTCCACGGGTTCCTCCCCCTCCAGCTGGGGCTGGCCGAGCGAGCGGCTGAGGGGGACGTTGCCGCGGCCATCGGTGATCGCCACCACCACCACCTGGCCGAGGTCGCCGGTGGCCAGGGCGTTGGCCGCCACCCTCGCCGCCTGGGAGAGGCCATGGGCCAGTGGTGAGCCGCCACCGCAGGGCATCGATTCCAGCCGTCGACGGGCGGCGGTGATCGAGCGTGTGGGGGGCAGCAGCACCTCGGCCTGCTCGCCCCGGAAGGGGATCAGGGCCACTTCATCGCGGTTTTCGTAGGCCTCGGTGAGCAGACGGATCACGGCTCCCTTGGCGCTCTGCATCCTGTTCAGCGCCATCGAGCCGCTGGCATCCACCAGGAAGATCACCAGGGCACCGGCCTTGCGCTGCAGCTGCTTGGCCCGCAGGTCGCCGTCCTCCACCACCACCGTGCGGTGCGGCTCCCGCTCGCGGCGGGTTTTCTGGTACGGCGCGGCGGCCCGCAGCGTCGCGTCCACGGCGATGCGCTTGACCGGGCCGCGGGGCAGCATCGGCTTCACGTAGCGGCCACGGGAATCGCTGAACACCACGGCGCGGCTGCCGCTGCCGCCGCTCTTGGCCTTGGCGGCGCCGAACAGCAGCAGGTCCGGGTCGATCGCCACGGCCTCCGGATCCAGCAGGAACTCCTCGGGGATCTGGGGTGGTGCCTGATCCTCGGGGGTGTCCTCCTCCTGGTCGTTGTCGTCCTGCT
>RFPK01000306.1 GCA_009926195.1 Synechococcaceae bacterium WB4_1_0192
GCCTGGATGTGTTCATCCACTACCCGCAACAGCCGGCGGAGGAGATGGTGCGCCACCTGGCTTCACTGGCGGAGCGGCACCTGATCGTGAGCTTCGCCCCCTACACACCGCTGCTGGCGCTGCTGAAGGGCATCGGCCAGCTGTTCCCCGGCCCGAGCAAGACCACCCGGGCCTACACCCTGCGCGAGGCCGGCATCGTGAAGGCCGCCGAAGCGGCCGGCTTCGTGCTCAAGCGCCGCAGCCTGAACAAGGCGCCCTTCTACTTCTCGCGGCTGCTGGCCTTCGAGAAGGCCTGAGGCGCCGATCCGCGACCAGGGCCAGGCCCCACCAGCAGGCGCTCGGTGCCACTGCCGCCGTCCAGGGCCGGCGGCAGTGGCGCCTCCAGTTCCAGGCTGCCCCCAGCGGCCGGCCAGAGCTGCAGGCGATGGGCATGCAGGTGATAGCCCCCCGCACCGGGAAGCACATCCGGACGGGCCGCGCCCCCCGGCAGGTAGAGGGGATCATCCAGCAGGGGTGCCCCGGCCGCAGCCGTGTGGATGCGGATCTGATGAGGCCGGCCGCTGCGGATCGCCACCTCGACCAGGCAGGCGGCCGGGCCGCGCCGCAGCAGGGTCAGGTCGCTGTGGCTGGGCAGCGACGCGGTCCCCGAGGCCACCGCATCGGCCGCCGCCGCCCAGATCCAACCGAGCTTCGGATGGGGCTGGCGGCCGATCGGCGTGGTGAGGGGATGCGCAACCGCCACGGGCCAATCCAGCGGTAGCGGCGCCGTCAGAGCGCGATAGAGCTTGCGGCAGCGGTGCGGCGGGCCACCCCCTGGGCTGGCGGGATCGATGCTGCCCTGGCTGAGCGCACTGCTCTCGCGCAGCAGCGCACTCAGCCAGGCGCGGCTGGCCGGCCGGCGAGCGCAGACCAGCAGCCCGGAGGTGTAGCGCCCGAGGCGATGCACGGGCCGCGGCAGGCCTGCGCGGGGATCGAGGCGCCCATCCACCAGCCAGCCCTCCAGCTGCGCCAGCAGCGTGTGAACCAGAAAACCACCGGCGGGCAGCACCGGCAGGCCGCTGGGTTTGTTGAGCACCAGCAGATCGCCGTCGTCGAACACGACCGCCGCCTCGGGCAGCACCGGCACGGCGGCCTCCTGCCAGGGGGGCCGATGCCAGGCCAGCTGATCCCCCGGCGCCAGGGGGCCATCGGCCTGGAGGCGGCGGCCGTTCAGCCACACCTCACCGGCGGCCAGGCGCTCACACCACACCGCCTGATCGGAATGGCCATAGCGGCCGGCATAGAAGCCGCTCACGCTGGCGGCCGCCAGCCTCACCCGATCGCGATAGACATGGCCGCCGTTGAACGCCGGCGGCAGCCAGGGGGCCTCAGGCAAGCAGGAGCCTCACTCCACCAGGCCATGCTCCAGGGCATAGCGCACCAGCTCGGTGCGGCTGGCGGTGCCGGTCTTGGTGAACAGCCGGCTCACGTACTTCTCGACGTTGCGGATCGAGGTTTCCAGCCGGCGGGCGATCTCCTTGTTCATCATCCCCTCGGCCACCAGCTGCAGCACCGAGGCCTCCCGCGGCGTGAACTCATGCTTGGCGCCACCCGCCGGCTTGCGGCTGCCGCCCGTGGCCAGCAGCGAGCGGATCTCGGTGATCTGACGGGCCATCTGGCCGATGTCCGCATCCGCGAAGCGGGCCGCCTCGGCCAGCAAGCGCTCCTGGCGCCGCACGACGTTGCGGACGCGGGCCACCAGTTCGTCGGGGTCGAACGGTTTGGGGATGTAGTCGTCGCAGCCGGCCTGGAAGCCCTCGATCCGATCGGCCGTCATCCCCTTGGCGGTGAGGAAGATCACCGGCGTGCCGCCGAGGCGCTCATCGTCGCGCAGCCTGCGCAGCAGGCCGTAGCCATCGAGCCGCGGCATCATCACGTCGGAGATCACCACATCGGGGATCAGCTCCTGGGCCTTGCTCCAGCCGTCCTCGCCGTCGACGGCGGTGGTGACGGCGAAGCCCTCATCCTCCAGATAGGCCTGCACGGCCGTGCGCAGCCCCGGTTCATCGTCCACCAGCAGCAGGCGCACGGGCAGCGGCGGCTGGGGGTCTGCAGGGACCTGATCCGCAGCGGAGGGATCTGCGGCCGAGGGATCTGCAGCGGGGTCGAGGCTCATGGTCCGCAGGCGGCAGGCGGCATCGGCCGCAATCTATCGAGGGCTACCGGGCACCACCTGCTGCTGCTCGCGCAGCTGGCCCGAATACCCCAGTTGCCGCGCCAGGGCGCCCAGGGTGGCGGGATCCCTGCCGCCCTGCTCAGGGAAACA
>RFPK01000307.1 GCA_009926195.1 Synechococcaceae bacterium WB4_1_0192
CCGAACTCCAGCACCGTGAACTGGGTGTGCTGGCTCAAAGGCATTCCCGGCAGCGCGTCTCCAGGGCTTGAATCGCAGCAAGAACTGCAGGCAAGGCATCGCGGCAGATCAGCAACACCTGCTCAGCATCAAGATCGAAGTACTGATGGGCGATCACATCGCGAAAGCCCATAGCGCCCTTCCAATCGACCTCAGGAAAGCTGCTGGCCAATAGCCCCGGCTCAAGCATTTCCAAGCGCTTCAGGGCTTCGCCAACGGCAAGGAACTGCATGCAGATCACATCCAGGAGGTCATGTCCTTCCTCCTGATCGAGCAGTGCTGGATCCTGCAGTAGATCGCCCCTCAAGCGCTGATCCCCTCCTGGAGGATGGCAGCCCGCAACGCAGGGTTCATGCGCTCGCGCAGGCGCACCAGATCAACCGGCCGCTGCAGCAGCTGCTCCAGCTCGTGCTTGATGTGCACCGTGGCAAAGGGTGTGAGCGGGTCGAGCTCCACCCACACATCCACATCACTGGTGGCGGTGGCCTGGTTGCGCGCTGTGGAGCCAAACAGGCCGATGCGTTGCAGCTGGTAGCGCTGTCGCCAATCGGCCTGGTGCTCCCGCAGCAAGGCGAGAATCTGCTCGAGGCTGAGAGCAGGCTGGGCGGTCGAGCTGGTCATCGCAGCCGTTGCATTGCATCAGTATCGGCCGAATTCGCCGCCAGGGCAGCTGTATGGGTCTGATCCAGCCGGCACCGCTCATGCCAGCCGATTCGGCTTGAGCGTGCCAAAGACCCGCTCACCGATCAGCGGTTGCAGCAGGGCACCGATGCCACCGGAGCCGGCCCGGGCGCCGAACTCCAGCACCGTGAACTGGGTGTCCTGGGCATAAGGATCCACATCCGCAGCACCGGCGGGGTTGAGCAGGCTCAGATCGCCCAGCCAGATCAGGCCCTCACTGGGTGCCACCACGGTGCGGCCACCGCTGGCCACACGACGGCCGTTCTGCTGCCAGCTCAGGGAGTTGCTCAGCCAGATCGCCCCGGGGTGAGGCGGCAGGCGGGATGCGCGGCAGATCATGCCGCTGTAGGTGAAGTCGCCGGTGTCGACACCAGGGCCGTTCTCCTTGGCGGAGATGTAGTTGGCCCGCAGCAGAAAGCACTCGAGCACATGCATCGCCACCACCGCTGAGGTGGTGTCACCGGGGATGGCGTTCTCGGCCAGCAGCAGGCGTGCATTGGCAAAGGGCTGCAGCGGTGTCGGCTGCCACGGCTGGGCGGCATGGCTGTGCTGAGCAAGATGGCTGTGCTGAGCACTGGTGAAACGCCTCGGGCTGGTGGTCATCGCTCAGCCCCGCAGCAGCGGCGTTGTTCCCAGCTGCCCTGCGGCCTGGGTGGTGAACTGCACCCAGCTGCTGAGGCCCGGCAGCAGCAACAGCAGCTGGTCGGCATAGCGCTGCCGCTGACGTAGCAGTCCCATCGCGGGCGAAGTGGGGTTGGCGTAGGTGGTCTCGCTCTCCTCCCGCAGCAGGGCGGTGTCGTAGGCGATCACATCGGCCTTCTGCAGCGGGGCATCACCGCCGGCGGCCACCGAACCGGCGATCGGGCCCGAGCGGCTGCGCTTCTGGATCGCCTGCTCCTGCTCACTGCCACCGGCGAGGAGTTGTTGCTCGATCAGGGCCGCCGCATCCAGCAGGGCGCGGGCGCTGAGCACCCCAGCCGGGTGATGGCGCAGCAGATCGGCCATCGCCCCGGCGATGGCAGTGAGGCAGGCAGCGGTGGCCGGCAGCCGCAGACACCGGCGGATGGCCTCCTGATCACCGGGTTGCCAGGCCGTGCTGCTGCTCATCGCGAAACCGGTGTCACGCCGGCCAGATCCCCAAGCCATTGCCGACAGCCACAACATCGGTACTACAGTCAGGACACTTGTCATACGGGTTGGATCCCGGCCGGCCATGCCGCTCACCGTCCGGTTGGATCCAGACACCGAGCACTGCCTGCAGGAGCTGGTGGCAGAAACCGGCCAGGACAAGAGTTCGCTGATTCGTCAGCTCATCCAGGAGCGCTGGCAGCAGCGACAGCCGGCGCCATCGATCACCCAGCAACTCGGGGGCCATCCCGCCAGCTTTCTCGACACCCTTCCACCGGGCAGCGCCACGCGGGAGAGCCGCCGCCAGTTGCTCACTGAGCGGTTGCAGACGCGACGGACGGAGCGGCGCTGATGCGGCGGATCCTGATCGATTCCGGCATCCTGCTCAGCTACTACCAACAGCAGGAACCCCTGCACCAGGCGGTGGTCTCCTTCTTTGATCAGAC
>RFPK01000308.1 GCA_009926195.1 Synechococcaceae bacterium WB4_1_0192
GCCGCGGCGTCCCCCTGCGGGAGCTCTGCTGGAACCACACCACCCTGCATGTGCGCGGCCAGGGCGGGCCCCTCCGGTTGGGGCAGCATCAGCTGCAGGTAGGTGAAGCCCGGATCGCGGCCGCGCACATGCAGGGTGGTGTGGTTCCAGCAGAGCTCCCGCAGGGGGACGCCGCGGCTCTGCCCCTGGGGCGCCTGCCAGATCAGCTGGCCGCCCAGCTCGGCGATCCAGCCCGTCAGCGCCGGCAGCGCATCCGCTGCCGCCAGCAGCAGCAGCCGGTGTTGCCGGCCATCGGCGGCGGGGCAGCCCTGGGGCCAGGGCAGCTGCGCCGCCACCGGCGCCTCCAGCAGGCAGAGCGCATTGAGCAGCAGTGCTGAGGCGGGCAGCTGCTGCGCCGCCGCCAGCGCCTGCTCCCAGCCGCTGAACTCCAGCACCAGCTGCTGCCACGGCACCGCCGTGGCGCTGGCCATGGTCAGGCTGGTGATGATGCCGTTGCAGCCGTAGGCGTGGTTGATCGGCCGAGCGCCGCTGGCATCGAGCCGTAGCTGCCGTGGTTGGCGTTCCAGCGTCACCAGCTCCAGGCCCAGCAGGTGGCCCGGATCGCGCAGAAACCCCCAGCGGAGGGAGCCGATGCCGCCGGAGCCGCCGGCCACGAAGCCGCCCAGGGTGGCGCTGCGCACCGTGCTCGGCAGCAGGCGCAGCTCCCTGCCGCTGGCCTGCAGGCGCTGCTCGAGGTCCCCCAGGAGGATTCCGGGTTCCGCCGTGAACACACCACTGGTCGGATCCAGCTCCAGCACCTGGTTCAGCCGGGTCAGATCGAGCACCAGGCCGCCCGCCAGCGGCACGCACTGGCCGTAGTTGCCCGTTCCGGCGCCGCGCAGGGTAAGGCTGATGCCATGGCGCGAGCAGGCCGCCGCGATCGCCGCCACCTGATCACGCCGCTCGGGGCGTACGCCGATCTGGGCCCGCAGCCCCTGCAGCAGTGGCTGCAGCACCGGCGAGTACACAAAGGCATCGGCAGAGAGCCCCTCCAGCTCGCCGGCGCTGCGCAGCGGCACCAGGCCGGCGGCCCGCAGGTCGGCGGCCAGCCCCTCCAGCTGACTGGGGCTGGCTTGCGCTGGCAGGGGCTCCGGCAGAGCCTTGACCAGGGTGTTGGGCGAGCCGGTGTCGCGTGGCGGTCGCAGGGTCGCCATCGGTTCAGTGGTGCGAAAGGGGCATGACCTCCAGGCTGGCAAGACGCGCCTCGGTTTGCTGCGTGGGTGCTGGCGGTAGCCAGCGGCCGGCCCGCAGCACCCGTCGCTGCGGCGGTCGGGCCAGCAGTTCGCTCCAGTCGCCAGCGCCCAGCACGATCAGATCGGCCGGGGCACCCGGGCGCAGTACCCCGTCCCAGTCCAGATCCATCAGCCTTGCCGGCGTCGTGCTGAAGGGCATCAGCCCCTGCCGCTGCCATGGCGCCAGCTGCAGGGCCGGCACGGAGAGCCGCAGCAGTTCGATCGGATCGAAGTCGCCGCCGGGGTACCAGGGGTCCTGCACGTTGTCGCCACCGATCGCCACGGCCACCCCTTCCCGCTGCAGCAGGCGAACCGGTGCGATCGGCCGCATGGCGGGCGCAGCGTCGTGCCCGCGACCCAGCAGCCAGAGGTTGGTGGTCGGCAGCGCCACCACCGCGATGCCGTGGGCGGCCAGCGCGGCGGCGCGCCGCCGCTGGGTGTCTGTTGGCAGCAGGCTCAGGCTGCTGCAGTGGCTGCAGGTGATCGGCACCGCCACCGGCGTGCGCCGCAGCTCCCGCAGCAGCAGGGCCAGGCCCCGGCCCGGCTGGTCGTCGGCTTCATCGATGTGTAGATCGATGCCGAGGCCGTGTTGCTCCGCCAGCTGCAGCAGCCGCCGCAGCGCCGAGCCCTGGCGGTAGCCCTCGGCGAACGGAGGCCCCAGCACTCCCCCCAGCAGGCCGCCACTCTCCGCCAGGCGCCGCGCCAGCGATTCGCCTGCCGGCGTGCTCCAGTGGGCCAGGGGCACCAAGGCGCAGAGCTGCAGCTCCATCCGTCCGCGCCAGCGCCGCTGCAGCTCCTGCAGGGCGTCCCAGCTCGGCCGTTCCTGCCCGCCGCCGCTGTCCACGTGGCTGCGGATCGCCCGCAGGCCGTAGCGCCAGGCCCGGTCCAGGGCCTGCTCCCCCCGCGCCAGCACCTGATCAGCCGTGCGCTGCTCCGCTTCGCGGCCGTTGGCCGCCATGGCCTGGCCCATCTCGCCGCTCGGGTTGGCGAACGGTCGCCAGCTGAAGGCTTT
>RFPK01000309.1 GCA_009926195.1 Synechococcaceae bacterium WB4_1_0192
CTGCAGCGATCAGGTGGTGGTGGTGGTTGATGCGGAGCGACCCGAGCAGCTGACGGTCCTGGGAGCCGCCGTGCGAGCGGTGACGGCGCCCACGGCCGCGGCGCCGCGGCGGCTGTTGTTCCAGTCGGCCGCCAGCCTGCTGAACGGACTGGTGCCCCTGCCGCCGCAACCGCTCGACGCCGCCGGCCTGACCGCCCTGCGGCGTCGGGATGCCGCCGGCGCTCCCCTGCCGGGACTGGTGCTGGTGGGCTCACACGTGCCCCTCGCCGATGCCCAGCTGGAGGTGCTGCTGCAGGAGCCCGGCTGCCGCGGGCTGGAGCTGCCGGTTGCCAGGCTGGCGCGGGTGCTGGATGGGCCGGAGCCGGCGGCTCTGCTGGCCTCGCTCGAGCGCAGTTGGCTGGAGCAGCTGCAGCAGCGCCTCGATCAGGGTGTCACGCCGGTGCTGTTCACCAGTCGCGGCGAGGTCCGCTGCGCCCATGCCCGGGAGCGGCGGCGGCTCGGCCTGGCCCTGGCCGGCCTGATGGCGCGACTGGCGGCGGCGCTGGAGCCGCAGCTGGGCTACCTGATCAGCAAGGGGGGCATCACCACCCACACCCTGCTGGCCGATGGCCTCGACCTCGCTGGCGTGGAGCTGCAGGGGCAGCTGTTTGCCGGTCTGTCGCTGGTGCTCACCCCGCCCCTGCCAGCGCGGCCGGCGCTGCCGGTGATCACCTTCCCGGGCAACCTGGGTGATGCCCTCAGCCTGCGTCAGGCCTGGCGACTGATGGAGTGGGGCGCCGCAGCAGAGCCGGCAGGCCTCCGGCCGCCACCAGCGCCAGGGCCAGCAGGCTGTTGAGCGTGTCGCTGCAGAGGGCCCCCAGCAGGAAGGCCAGCGAGACGGCCCCCACCAGCAGCGGTGTCAGCGGATAGGCCCAGCTGCGGAATGGCCGCTCCAGGCTCGGTTCACAGCGGCGCAGCTGCAGCAGTGCGGCGATGCCCACCAGCGGCAGACCCACGTACAGGAAGGCCCCCATGCCCAGCAGCCGCTCGAACGAGCCCGCCAGCACCAGCAGCGCCGCGCTGCCCACGGTGATCAGCAGGGCCGGCAACGGTGTGCCGCCGCCATTCACCGCCGCCGTGAACGGCGGCAGCAGGCCATCGCGGCCGAGGCCGTAGAGGATCCGCGGTGCCGCCATCACCACCGTGTTGATCAGGCCCAGCAGGGCCACCACCGCCACCACCGTGATCAGCTGCCCCCCCAGCGGTCCGAGCAGGGCGCGGGCGGCATCGGCCGCTGGTAGCGGACTGGCGGCCAGCAGCGGCAGGGGCAGCACGTGCAGCAGCGCCAGGTTGATCAGCAGGTAGAGCGCCAGCACCGCCAGCACGCCCCCGATCAGCGAGCGCGGCAGGTCGCGGCCGGGATCGCTGAACTCCTCGGCGAAGTACACCGGGCTGGCCCAGCCGTCGTAGGTGGTGATCACCGCCTGCAGGGCGAGAACCGCCGCCAGGGGCAGCTGCTGCCAGCCGAGCATGGCCGGCCAGGTCCACAGGGTTGTGGCCTCCGCGCTGGCATCGGCTGCAAACGGGCTCGGCCGCAGCAGGCACACCAGCACCAGGCCGAGGAAGGCCACCGCCTTGGCCAGGCTGAGGAGTTCCTGGCTGGCACCGCCGGCCCGCACCCCCAGCAACTGCACGCCGCTGAACAGGGCCAGGATCAGCAGCGCCACCAGCCGGCCGAGCAGGGACGGACTGATCCCGCTCAGCTCCAGGTTGCTCGGCAGCAGGGCCGCCAGCAGCTCGCCGGCGGTGGTGGCCACCCAGGCCAGGCCGATGCAGTGGGCCAGCCAGTCCGTCCAGCCCGTCAGGGCCCCGGCACGCCGGCCGAAGGCCCGCTCGGCATACACGTACCAGCCGCCGGCTCGCGGCAGGCTGGCGGCCAGTTCGGCGATGCACACGGCCCCCAGCAGGGCGTAGAGCCCCCCCAGCAGCCAGGCCGCCAGCACCAGGGGGCCACTGGGTAGCTGGGCCGCCACCAGCCCCGGGGTGCGCAGGATGCCGGCGCCGATCGTGCCCCCAACCGATCCCGCCAGGCCGAAGGCCAGGCCCAGCACGCTGAGCAGGCGTCCAGGTGCGGCGGCCTCCGAGCGGTTCATGCCCGGCAGAGCCGCGAGCTGCGGTCCAGCAGCTCGATCGGATGGGCCACCGTCAGGGTGCGCTGGGCGGCGCTGCTCGATTCCGCCAGGTGGCGGCGGATCTGCAGGCTGCAGCCGATGTTGGCGCTCACGGCGATGGCGGCACCGGTG
>RFPK01000310.1 GCA_009926195.1 Synechococcaceae bacterium WB4_1_0192
TGGCAGCGGCTGCACCCTCAGCGCGGCGATCACTGCCTGGCGGGCCCGCGGTCTGGGGCTGAGCGCCGCCGTGGCAGCTGCCAAGACCTACGTGGAGGGAGCCCTGCGGCATTCCCTCGCCATCGGGGCCGGCCAGGGTCCACTGTGTCACTGGCATTCCCTGCTTTGAGCCGATGGCCGACGCCCCCTATCTGATTGCGCTCGCCTTGGTGGAGCAGAACGGCGCACGGGCCATGCCCCTGCAGGGCAAATCGCTGCGCCAGCCGTTGCCGCCCGGCGCTGATCCCGGTGAGGTGGGGCGCCAGCAGGCGCTGGAGCTGCTGGTGCGGGTGTGGCAGCGCAGCGAGGAGGGGCCGCTGCGCCGGGCCGCCGGCGGCCACAGTCTGCTGCTGGCGGCCGTGCCGGTCGAGGCTCTGATGGAGCAGCTGCCGCGCCTGAAGGCGGCCTGGATCAGTGCTGGCGACACCGCTGGCCTTATCGCCGGGCTGCAGCGGCTCAGCGCCGGCGTCTGGACGGTGCAGATGGAACCCCGCCAGCCGCTCTGCTTTAAGCCGCTGGCGGTTGCGGCGGCCTGAGGCCCTCAGTTGTATTCGCCGGGGATGTCGTTCTTGCGCACGGTCACCCGGTCGAAGCGCTGGCCCGACACGCGCAGCAGTTCATCGCCCGAAAACTCGAAGCCCAGCTTCAGGGCGATCTGCGCCACGTCGTCGGCCGTGGCGGCGGCCAGCACCTCGGCCTTCAGGTCGGCGTCGGCCTGCAGGCGCGCCATGAACGCCTTGAGCTGATCGAGCGCCATGGGCACGAACCGTGGGGGCGTCCATTCTCACAGCCAGTGCCGGGGGTAGCGTTCGGCGCCCTGGTGCAGGCGGCTGAACAGCACCGCCATGGCGGTGAGCAGGAGCGAGCCGCTCAGCACCGGCATCAGCACAAAGCCGGGCTTGGCCGCCAGTAGCACCCCGAGCAGGGCCACCGCCCCGGCCGGTGGATGCAGGCAGCGCAGCCGCTGGCCGAGGGCGATCGTGAGGCCCACCGCCAGGCCCATCACCCAGGCGCCCGTGCCCAGCAGTGCCACGCAGCCGACGCTGATGGCGGCAGCCAGGGTGTTGCCCATCACGATGTTGCGCGGCTGAGCCAGTGGACTGCCGGGATGGCCGAACAGCAGCACCGTGGAGGCGCCGAAGGGCGCCACCACCAGCGGGTAATGGCTCCAGCCGCTGATCAGGCCCAGGGCTGAGATCGCCAGCAGTCCGCCAAGCCAGGATGCGAGCACCTCGTGGTGCTGGAAGCGGGGCTGGTAGGCCCGCCCCCGGGCTCGCTCCGCCTGCAGCCGCTGCCAGACCATCCAGGACGGTATCCGTTGACACCATTTTCACGGTTCTGATGGCGTCGCCCGCTCCCCAACCGCTTCTGCAGCATCTGACCGGCTCGCCGCTGGCGGCCGCGGGCGGGCGCCGCCGCCTGGTGGCGCTGCTCAGCCAGCTCGGCGATTTCGACAGCCTGGAGTACGCCCAGGCCCTGGCGGCGGCCCTGCCGCGGCTGCAGGCGGCGGCGATCGATCTGCTGGCAATCGGCATCGGCGATGCCGCCGGCGCCGAGCGGTTCTGCGGCTTCACCGGGTTGCCTCGCGCCTGCCTGCAGGTGCAGTCCGAACCGCTGCTGCATCGGCAGCTGGGGCTCTATCCCGGCCTGCGCACTCCCGGCGGCCCCTGGCCGGCGCTGCTGCTGATGTGCGCGGGCATCGGTTCGCCCGGCACGCTGGCGGAGGTGCTGCGGGGCTACAGCGGCGACCGCTCCGCCCCCGAGCGCCTCGACAGTCCGCTGTTCGCCCTGGCGGGTGGCCGCGGCTTCCAGCGGCCGTTCGAACTGGCCACGGTGCGGCTGCGCAACATGGTGGAGGTGCTGGGGAACTGGCGCACCTATGTGCCCAGCGATGCGCACATCACCCAGCGTGGCGGCACCTTTCTGCTCGATGCGGATGACACGCTGCTCTACAGCCACCGCGATGGCGGCATCCTCGGCTTCTCGGAGACGATGAACCGTCCGCTGGCCTTCCTCGATCCCTACCTCACCCCATGTCCGTCCTGAGCCACTGGGCCCTGCTGATCAGCCTGGCCCTGTTCCATCTGGTGGGGCCGGTGCCGCCGGAGCTGGGGCTACATGGTGGTGTCCTGGCGCCTTGCCCTTCCCCGGCCCACTGCGCCCGTGCCGATTGGCCGGTGGCCGATCCCGCCGCCGCTCTGGCCGCCCTGCGGCCGGTGCTGGCGGCCCTGCCCCGCACTG
>RFPK01000032.1 GCA_009926195.1 Synechococcaceae bacterium WB4_1_0192
GGTGATCGGCGGCCTGCTGTTCGCCCGCCTGGGCATGAACCGCAGCCTCTGGCTGTTCGGCATCGCTGGCGCCGCCGGCAATGCGGCCTACTGGCTGGTGGCCCGGGCGGATGGAGCGTCCCTGCAGGCCGTCGCTGGTGCGGTGCTGCTGGAGAACGCCTCGAGCGGTCTCGTCGGCACAGCCTTCGTCGCCCTGCTGATGAGCCTCTGCAACCCCCGCTTCTCGGCCACGCAGTACGCCGTGTTCTCGGGCGTGTACGCCATCAGCAGCCGGGTACTGGGAGCCCCCTCCGGCTTCCTGGTGAAGCTGGTGGGCTGGGAGCACTTCTTCCTGCTGACCACCGCTGCCGCAGTGCCGGCTTTTCTGCTGATGCAGCTGCTCACCCCCTGGGATGAGGACCAGGCCCGGGGCGCCTTCGATCCCGAGCGGGACCCCACCTGAATCGGCAGGATCAGGCCGCAGGTTCAGGGGCGCCCGGCCGGGGCGGGTTCGAGACTTCCCTCCAGGCGACGGCGCAGCTGTCCGCAGGCGGCATCGGCATCAAGGCCGCGGCTGGCACGCACGCTCACGGCGATGCGCCTGGCCTCCAGGCAGCGACGGAAGCCTTCCACCGCAGCCGGACTGGGGCGCTGGAATTCCTCCTCGGCGATGGGGTTGTAAGGGATCAGATTGACGTGGCTCTGGAAGCCACGCAGCAGCTGAGCCAGGGCCTCGGCGTGGCGGGGCTGATCATTCAGACCGCCGAGCAGGATGTATTCGAAGCTGACGCGCCGGCCGGTGATCGCCACGTAGCGACGGCAGTCGTCCAGCAGGGCTTCGATCGGATAGGCCTGAGCCGTGGGGATCAGCTGTTCGCGCAGGCGCTGATCAGGCGCATGCAGGCTCACGGCCAGGGTGAACTGGGCACGGCCGAGGCGGGACAGGGCCAGTTCAGCCAGGTGCGGCAGGGTGCGGGCGACGCCGACCGTGCTGACGGTGATCTGCCGCTGGGCCATGCCCAGATCGGTGCAGAGGCAGTCGATGGCGGCGAGCACCGCCTCGCTGTTGAGCAGGGGTTCGCCCATGCCCATGAACACCACATGGCTGGGGCGCTGCTGCATCACCTCGCGCACGCTCAGCACCTGATCCACGATCTCGTGCACCGCCAGCGAACGCTGCAGGCCACCCTTGCCGGTGGCGCAGAAGCGGCAGGCCATCGGGCAGCCCACCTGGCTGCTGACGCAGACCGTGAGCCGGCCCTCAGCGGGGATGCCAACGGTTTCAATGCTGAGGGCATCGTGGGTGCCGAGCAGCAGCTTGGTGGTGCCATCGCGGGCAACACTGCGATGCAGCTCGCGGGAGCGGCCAATCCAATCGGCAGCGCCGGCGGGGGGAGAGGCCTCCAGCTGCTCGCGGAAGGTCTTGGGCAGCACGCTGACTTCAGCGAGGCTGCGGGCGCCCTTGGCGTAAAGCCAATCATGCAGCTGGCGGCCGCGAAAGGCAGCCTGGCCATGGGCGACGGCCCACTGCTCCAAGGCCTCACGGCCCAGGCCCAGCAGGGGCGTGGCCTCAGCGGCGGCGGCCGCGGACGCCATCAGGGCCAGACCAGCAGACCGTGGCCCAGCTGGATCTCCACCACCAGCAGGGCGATGAAGCCGAGCATGGCCGCGCGGCCATTGAGCCGCTCGGTGTGGGTGTGGAAGCCGTAGCGGGGCAGACGCCGCTGCGGGACGAGCTTCGGCTGGATCATCGCTGGAGGGCTGCGAAGGGTGCGGAGAGGTGATCTGAAGCCTCGGTCCGCAGCGGCGGCGGGCAAGGCCTCAGATCAATGGATGCTGGCGCAACGGCTCACTCGTCGGTGAGCAGCCCCTCCTCCTGCAGTCCCTCGAGGGCGGCCGGATCAGCGATCAACTCCTCCTCCAACCCCTCTTCCACCACCGGGCGGGTGAAGGCCGCCATGGTGCTGGCGGGGGTGGGGTCGATGCCATGGCGGCTGCGGGTGGCCTCCAGGTCTTCATCCGAAGGATCGTCGAGCACGGCACCGGCCTCGCTGGCGACTGGGGCCGCCGGCATCTCCACGGTGTAGTCGGGACGGAGGTTCTGCATGCGGCGGTAGCCGCTGGGATCCTCATCGAGGATGTCGGGATGGGGACCCGCCTCGGCGCGCAGCTCCTCTTCGAAGCCGCTGAAGCCCGTGCCGGCCGGGATCAGGCGGCCGATGATCACGTTCTCCTTGAGACCGCGCAGCCAGTCGCTCTTGCCTTCGATGGCCGCTTCGGTGAGCACCCGGGTGGTCTCCTGGAAGGAGGCCGCCGAGATGAAGCTGTCGGTGTTGAGCGAAGCCTTGGTGATGCCCAGCAGCACCGGCGTGAACTCGGCGGGGGCACCGCCGGTGATCGCCATGGCGCTGTTCACCTGCTCCACCTGACGCAGCTCGATCAGCTCACCGGGCAACAGGGTGGTGTCACCCGCGTCCTCGATGCGCACCTTGCTGGTCATCTGGCGCACGATCACTTCGATGTGCTTGTCATCGATGGTGACGCCCTGCGACTTGTAGACGTTCTGCACTTCCTGCACCAGGCGGAACTGCAGCTTGGAGATCGCCTCCATCGCCGCTTCCAGGGTCGGCTTGCGGCTGCGCAGGTCCTCGAAGAAGCACTCCAGCAGCTCGTGCGGGTTGATCGGACCGTCGGTGAGCAGCTCACCGGCACTTACCTGCTGGCCATCGCTGACCATCACGTTGCGGCCCAGCAGGATCGGGTAATCGCTGATGGCGTCGTCAGCCTCGATCACCGACACGCTGATCGAATCGTCATCCTCACCCTGCTTGATCTCAACGGTGCCGGCCTTGCGGCAGAGCACGGCCGATTCCCGCGGGCGACGGGCTTCCAGCAATTCCTCAATACGGGGCAGACCCTGAACGATGTCACCGGTCTTCTGGCGCTCGAACACCAGCAGGGCCAGGGAATCACCGCGCTGAACCAGTTCGCCGTCGCGCACGTGCAGCACGGAGTCGGGCGACACCATGTAGGGGCGACCCAGGCGGATGGTGACGGTGCTGCCGGAGACGGCCTCCACCTCACCGCAGCAGGGATCCTCGACACCGGCGGCGCGCAGATCGTTATCCACCAGGCGCTGACCCACTTCAACGGCGGGGGCGGATGCGGCGAACTCGAAGCTGCGGGTGTCGCTGGCGCGCTCGACGATCAGACGGCGGATCGGCTCACCATCGGCGTTATCCGGCAGCTGCACCACACCGTCCTCCTTGCAGAGGATCTGGGTGGTGGCGACCACATCACCGGCCTTGACGCTGTCGCCATCGTTGACGGCCAACTCGGTGTGGGTGGAACCGTGGCTGGCGTCGGAGAGGGTGTCGCGGCGCACCAGCAGGCTCTCGAGGATCACCAGCTGCAGGCGGTCGATGGTCTTGGCCCGCTTGTCAGGCACCAGCTCCACATCCACCGTCATCTGGGGAGTGGTGTCGAAGGTTTCGAGAATCAGCTGCGTCTTGAGCAGCTCAACGCCTTCGACGCTCTTGATCAGCTCGCCATCCTTGAAGGCCAGGCGCTGGGTGGCCTTGAGGCCGAGGCTGGGACCGTTGTTCTGCTTGATGCTGCCGAGATCGGGCAGATGCGCCTCATCGGGAATGCGGTATTCCTCAACGGGGCGCAGCAGCAGGGCGCCGCCATCCGGGGTATCGACAGCCTCAACGAACACCATGGCCTCGGCGGTGAGGCCCTTGGTGATCTCCTCACCGGGATTCACCATCTTGCCGTCGCTATAGCGGCTGACGACCTTGGCGTCGGAAACGTGATGCAGTGTTCCGGAGCGAACGATGATCTCACGCAGAATGTCGTTCTTCTGCGTGACGGTGACGATACCGGCGGTCTGGCTGAAGATATCCTTGACCACCTCGGTACCGGCCTCGATCCACTGGCCGTCCTCGATCATCAACAGGGAGATGTCCTTGTTGATCTCATGGGTTTCCTGGGGAACCCACAGCAGGGTGCCGCCCTTGCTGACCTCATAGCCGTTCTTGGCACTGCGGGCCTTCTTGATCGACAGGCCGGGGGCGTACTTGACGATGCCACCGGTCTGGGTGCGGAAGCGATCATCGGCGAGCTCGGCGATCACCTCACCGGCGCTGATCTTGCTGCCGGGGGCGGTGTTGAGGCGGTAGCGAAGGTTGTCCTTGCCTTCCAGATACCAGAGCTCACCGGCGTGGGTGGATTCACCGACCAGCTTGCAGTCCTTGATGGTGAGGCAGGTGGTGACGATCTGCACCTCGCGGGAATCGCCGGCGCTCTCGCGCAGGCGCACCGCACCGCCGTACTCGCTGACCAGGCGGCTCTCAGCCAGCACTTCGCCGGTGCTGACGCCCTTGCCACCCTGGATCACAGGCTGGGCGTTGGGGGGCAGGTTGTAGACATCGCCGCTGAACACCCAGAGGCGGCCGAGACGCTGGGCCTTGAGCGTGATGTTGCCCTGGCGGTCCGTGACCTCACGAGGCTGAATGACCTCCTCGTAACGCACCTGACCGGCCAGGTCGCAGATCACGTCCTTGGTGGCCTTCTCCACGCTCTTCTTGACCGCGGCACCTGAGGAGATCTGGGCCAGCATCGTGTCGGCGGGCACGTCGGCGCCGTCAGCAACGAACAGGATCGAGCCCGTGGTGATCTCCAGCTTCTGCGGCTTGCCCTTACCGGATGGCTTCACCGTGAGGATGAAATCGGTCTCGGCCAGCAGGGCCTCCACACCGTGGGGCGTGCGGTAGGGACGCACGCGCGCCTTGGAATCGAACTCGGCGGTGCCCTCGATGGAGGAGCGCACCACACCGGTTTCGGCGGTGGACACACCACCGGTGTGGAAGGTCCGCATGGTGAGCTGGGTGCCAGGCTCACCGATCGACTGGGCGGCGACGATGCCGACCGCCTCGCCGAGATCAACCAGTTCGTTGTGGGCCAGGGCCCAGCCGTAGCACTTGCGGCAGACCGAGCGGGATGCCTCACAGGTGAGGGGCGAGCGCACCACCACGGTGCGCACGCCGGCGGCCTCGATCCGGGCCGTGAGCGGGGCGTCGATCTCACCGTTGCGCTCGACGAGCACGGTGCCGTCGGCATCCAGCACCGGCTCAGCCGCCAGGCGGCCGACCAGCTTGGCGGCGTAGCGTCCCTTGTCATCGGCATCAATCGGGATACCGCGACTGGTGCCGCAATCGTCCTCGCGCACGATCACGTCCTGGGCCACGTCCACCAGACGGCGGGTCAGGTACCCCGAGTCGGCGGTGCGAAGGGCGGTATCGACCAGACCCTTGCGGGCGCCGTAGGAGGAGATCACGTACTCGGTGACCGTCAGACCCTCGCGGAAGTTGGTGCGGATCGGAAGGTCGATGATCTCGCCCTGGGGGTTGGCCATCAGGCCTCGCATACCCACCAGCTGACGCACCTGGGACATGTTGCCCCGGGCGCCGGAGTTGGCCATCATCCACACCGAATTGAGTGGATCATTCTCGTTGAAGTTCTTCTTGACTTCTTCGACCAGACGCTCGTTGGTCTCGGTCCAGGTGTCGATCACCTTGGTGTGACGCTCCACCTCAGTGATCTCACCGAGGCGATAACGCTCTTCCGTATCGGTGATCTGCTGCTCGGCCTCCTCCAGCAGACGGGCCTTTTCACCGGGGATGCGCAGATCGTCGACCGAAATCGAGACGGCGGCCTGGGTGGCGTAGTGGAAACCGAGGTCCTTGAGCTCATCCGCCATCGAGGCGGTGGCGGCGGTGCCGTGGTTCTTGTAGGCCCACGCCATCAGGTTCCGCAACTGCTTCTTGTCGATCGTGCGGTTGCGGAAAGTGGGCGCCGCCTTGCTCAAGGGAGCGGATGCGCTCTGGGGCGCGGGGGCGACGGCAGCCTCAGCGGCGGCCTTGCTCTTCTTGCTGGACTTCTTGGACGGGGTGGCGGTCATGGCTGCGCGCGTCGAGAGGGATAGGGAAGGGGAGCGTTCGGAGATCTCAGGCGGCTGCCACCGCGTCGATGATCGTGCTGTTCATCACCACACGACCAACGGTGGTGAGCAGATAGCGGCTGATCAGGGCGCCGTCCTCATCGAGGCGATCGCGGCGGAACTTCCACTGTTCGATGCGGGTGCCATCGCTGAGGATTTCGCTGCTGACGGGCTCCTTCGCCTCGCCCTCGCTGTCGACCTCGCCGTTGAAGCGCACCCACACCCAGTCGTGCATGGTGAGGTGCTTCTCGTCGAAGGCGTTCAGGACATCGCGCAGGCCGGCGAAGGTGCGGCTGCGGTCACCGAAGTCGGGCTTAGCGGCGCCGGGCTGCTCAGCGGTCAGGTAGTAGGCGCCGAGCACCATGTCCTGCGAAGGCGTGATGATCGGCTCGCCGGTGGCCGGCGAGAGGATGTTGTTGCTCGCGAGCATCAGCATGCGAGCCTCGGTCTGGGCCTCGATCGCCAGGGGCACGTGCACGGCCATCTGGTCACCGTCGAAGTCGGCGTTGAAGGCGGGGCACACCAGCGGGTGCAGCTGGATGGCGCGGCCATCCACGAGCTTCGGCTCGAAGGCCTGGATGCCGAGGCGGTGCAGGGTCGGAGCACGGTTGAGCAGGATCGGGTGCCCTTCGATCACCTCCTGGAGCACCTGCATCACCTCATCATCAGCGCGCTGAATCAGCTTCTTGGCGGCCTTGATGTTGTTGACGATGTTCTGGCGGATCAGGCGATGGATCACGAACGGCTGGAACAGCTCGATCGCCATTTCCTTGGGAAGGCCGCACTGGTGCATCTTCAGCTTCGGTCCCACCACGATCACGGAACGACCGGAGTAGTCGACCCGCTTACCCAGCAGGTTCTGACGGAAGCGACCCTGCTTGCCTTCGATGATGTCGCTGAGCGACTTGAGCGGGCGGTTGTTGGCACCGACCACGGTGCGGCCACGCCGGCCGTTGTCGATCAGGGCATCGACGGCCTCCTGCAGCATCCGCTTCTCGTTGCGGACGATGATCTCGGGGGCCAGGATCTCCTGCAGCCGCGCCAGACGGTTGTTGCGGTTGATCACCCGGCGATAGAGATCGTTCAGATCGCTGGTGGCGAAGCGACCGCCATCGAGCTGCACCATCGGGCGCAGATCGGGCGGGATCACCGGGATCACATCCAGCACCATCCACTCGGGGCGAGCGCCGGTGGCGATGAAGTTGTCGATCACGCGCAGACGCTTGATCAGCTTGGCGCGCTTCTGGCCCTTGGAACCGGCGATCTCCTCACGCAGCTCTTCAGCCACCACCGGCAGATCGAGATCTTCAAGCAACTGCTTGAGGGCTTCGGCGCCAATACCGACGGTGGGCTCGTTCTCAATTTCCGAGTCTTCGGCGTAGATCTCATCCTCGATCTCCAGCCACTCGTCCTCAGTCAGCAGCTGCTTGTAGGTGAGGTCCTTGTGGTCACCCTTGTCGAGCACCACATAGCAGTTGAAGTAGACGATCTGCTCAACATCGCGCAGAGGCATGTCAAGCAGGATTGCCACATAGCTGGGGATCCCCTTCAGATACCACACGTGCGACACGGGGGCCGCCAGCTTGATGAAGCCCATGCGGTGGCGACGCACCCGGCTCTCGGTGACCTCCACGCCGCAGCGCTCGCAGACGATGCCGCGGTGGCGCACCCGCTTGTACTTACCGCAGTGACACTCCCAGTCCTTGGAGGGACCGAAGATCTTCTCGCAGAACAAGCCGTCCATCTCCGGCTTGAGCGTGCGGTAGTTGATGGTTTCGGGCTTGGTCACCTCACCAACCACCTGACCATTGGGCAGCGTGCGCTGACCCCACTGCATCACCCGATCGGGTGAGGCGAGCGTGATCTTGACGTAGTCGAAGTGGTTCTCGGTGCGGAGGTTGCTGTTGGTCATGGCCGGTGTGCGCGCGGAGGTCGAAAGGAACGGAACGGATCAGCCGGACACCCGCTGGGGGTGGCGCTGAATCGATCGATCAGTCGTCGTCGTAATCCGCGACGCCGAGGGATTCGTAGGTGGGCCGGTTGGGGGTACTGCGGCGGGGGTTGACGTCCTGCATCAGGTCGACTTCCTCGCCGGCATCGGTGTAGACGGCGATATCGAGGCCGAGGGACTGCAGCTCGCGCATCAGCACCTTGAACGACTCCGGCGTACCGGGGCGGGGGATGGGCTTGCCCTTGACGATGGCGTTGAGGGCCTCGTTGCGGCCCTGCATGTCGTCGGACTTGACGGTGAGCAGTTCCTGCAGGGTGTAGGCGGCGCCGTAGGCCTCGAGGGCCCACACCTCCATCTCACCCAGGCGCTGGCCGCCCTGCTGGGCCTTACCACCGAGGGGCTGCTGGGTCACCAGCGAATAGGGGCCGGTGGAGCGGGCGTGGATCTTGTCGTCGACGAGGTGAACCAGCTTGAGAATGTGGGCATAGCCCACGGTCACGGGTTGGTCGAACGCTTCGCCGGTGCGGCCATCGATCAGCTGGATCTTGCCGGGGTTCTCCGGGTCGTAGACCCAGTCCTTGCCGGGCAGACCCTTGGCTGCCTCGAGGTACGCCTGCACGGTGTTCTTCGAGGTTTCGGGGCCGTGCATCTCATCGAACGGCACCACCTTGACCCGACAATCCAGATGTGATGCAGCCCAGCCCATCAGGCACTCGAACACCTGACCGACGTTCATCCGGCTCGGCACACCCAGGGGGTTGAGCACGATGTCGATCGGGGTGCCATCTGGCAGGTAGGGCATGTCCTCCAGGGGAAGGATGCGGCTGATGATGCCCTTGTTGCCGTGGCGGCCGGCCATCTTGTCGCCCACCTGGATCTTGCGGCGCTGCGCCACATAAACCCGCACCACCATGTTGGCGCCCGGCGGCAGCTCATCGCCCTGCTCGCGGGTGTAGATCCGCACATCGACGACGCGACCGCGCTCGGTGCTGGGCACCCGCAGGGAGTTATCGCGCACGTCGCGGGCCTTCTCGCCGAAGATGGCGCGCAGGAGCTTCTCTTCCGGGGGCTGATCGGATTCACCTTTCGGCGTCACCTTACCCACCAGGATGTCGCCGCTCTCCACGTAGGCGCCGATGCGGATGATGCCCATCTCATCGAGGTTGCCGAGGGTTTCCTCAGCAACGTTCGGGATCTCGCGGGTAATCTCTTCAGGACCGAGCTTGGTCTGACGCGCTTCGATCTCATACTTCTCGATGTGCACCGAGGTGTAGAGGTCGTCGCGCACCAGGCGCTCGCTGACCAGGATCGCGTCCTCGTAGTTGTAACCCTCCCAGGGCATGTAGGCGATCAGCACGTTCTGACCCAGGGCAATCTCGCCACCTTCACAGGCAGAACCGTTGGCCAGCACCTGACCGGCGATCACCTGGTCGCCGAGTTTGACGATCGGGCGGTGGTTGAGACAGGTGTCCTGGTTGGAGCGCTGATACTTCTGCAGGTAGTGGGTGTGGTCGTTGCCCTGCTCATCGCGGATCACGATTGCCGTGGCATCCACGAAGGTGACCGTGCCATTGACGGTGGTGATCGGCACCATGCCCGAGTCGCGGGCCACCTGGGTTTCCAGTCCGGTGCCCACCAGCGGGCGCTCGGGGCGCAGCAGCGGCACTGCCTGACGCTGCATGTTCGAGCCCATCAGAGCGCGGTTGGCGTCATCGTGCTCCAGGAAGGGGATCAGCGAAGTAGCCACGGAGATCACCTGCACCGGTGAGAGCTGCACGTAGTCGACCTGCTCCGGCGGCACGGTCTCGAAGTCCTGGCGGTAACGCACAGGCACGAGATCGGCCTTGATACGGCCCTCGGCATCGGTGGCGACATCGCCAGGGGCGACGCGGCACTCATCCTCAAGATCGGCCGAGAGGTAGATCGGATCGCCCTGCTTGAGCACGATGCCGTTCTCCACTTTCCAGAACGGCGTCTCGATGAAGCCGTACTCGTTGACACGGGCGTGGGTGGCGAGCGAGCCGATCAGACCGGCGTTCGGACCTTCCGGCGTCTCGATCGGGCAGATGCGGCCGTAGTGCGAGGGGTGAATGTCGCGCACCGCGAAGCCGGCGCGCTCGCGAGTCAGACCGCCGGGGCCGAGGGCGCTGATGCGGCGCTTGTGGGTGAGCTCCGCCAGGGGGTTGGTCTGATCCATGAACTGGCTCAGCTGGCTGGAGCCGAAGAACTCCTTGATCGCCGCCACCAGGGGCTTGGGGTTCACCAGCTGGGCCGGGGTGAGGCTGTCGGTCTCGCCGACGGTCATCCGCTCCTTGATGATCCGCTCAAGGCGGTTCAGGCCGACGCGGACCTGGTTCTGCAGCAGCTCACCCACCGAGCGCACGCGGCGGTTGCCGAGGTGCAGCAGGGTCTGACCACCGCTGACGGACGGGGGTTCACCCGGCCGCAGCTTCTTGTAAAGCTCGAGCAGAGCCTGATCTTCCGAAGCGATGCCTTCGTCGTTGGCGGCTTCGATCGACTTCTGGTAGTACTCGGGGTGACGCAGCTTATCGAGCACGTCGTTATCGGACAGGCCGATGGCGCGCATCAGCACGTGGGCGTTGATCTTGCGCGTCTTGTCGACACGCACGTGCAGCAGATCGTTCTTATCGGTTTCGAACTTCAGCCAGGCACCACGGTTGGGGATCAGGCTGGCATTGAAGGTCTTACGGCCGTTCTTATCCTGCTCATCCTTGAAATACACACCGGGCGAACGCACGATCTGATTCACGATCACGCGCTCGGCGCCATTGATGATGAACGTGCCGCGTTCGGTCATCAGCGGCAATTCACCGATGAAGACTTCCTGCTCCTTGATCTCGCCAGTCTCCTTATTGACCAGACGGCAGGTCACATACATCTGCGATGCGAAAGTCGCGTCGCGACGCTTCGCCTCTTCCACATCGTGGCGAGGACGCTTCAGTCGATACTCACTGCCAATGAAGTGCAGCTCGAGCTTGCCGGTGTAGTCGGTGATCGGCGAGAAGCTCTCGAGCTCCTCGATCAGACCCTTCTCCAGGAACCATTTGAAGCTCGCCCGCTGCACCTCCACCAGATCGGGCAGGTACGTGGCGGTCTTGGCGACCTGGATCGCGCTGCTCATGCGGGGAACCTGCAGGAACGGGTGGGACGGGACAGGACCTGGCGGCGTGGCGCCTCGGCGGGGAGGAAGAAGCGGTGGGCGCCCGCTGGGCAACCCGGTGTGGAAAGGCCGGAACCGGCCGACGACAGGAACAGCCGCCCCCGCGGAGGGGACGGCTGGACCCGCCGGCACACTTATTCAGCTCGCTTCAACCCCGCGGACAACGACGACTCGCACCGGAAAGACACAGCACCTGAGGGGGCAGGCCCGCCAGAATTCCGACGGACGCTTTCGGGCTGCAGCGAGCACAGGAAAACCAGAACACGCTGCCAGGCCAATAAAACATCATACACTGTGAAGAGCGGGACCAAACAGGGCGCAGGCGTTTGCCGTGCTCTGCCGGGCCACCTCCGTCAGGCTCTGCTGCCGCAGCTCAGCAACCCGTTCCGCCACAGCTGCCACGTAGGCGGGCTCGTTGCGCTTGCCGCGGCGCGGCACGGGCGCCAGGAACGGGCAATCGGTTTCCACCAGGAACCGGTCCGCCGGCACCAGGCGGGCGCAGGCGTGAGTGGCATCAGCCTTGGGATAGGTGACATTGCCGCTGAAGCTGATGTAGAGGCCCAGCTCCAGGAAGCCGGCCATCTCCTCGGGCGTGCCGCTCCAGCAGTGCATCACGCCGCGCGGGCAGGCAGCGGCGGCAGCCCGCTGGCGCAACTCCTCAAGCATCGGTTCGGCCGCATCACGGCAGTGGATGATCACCGGCAGATCAAGCTCCACCGCCAGATCCAGCTGCGGCCTCAGCATCGCCAGCTGCTGGTCGAGATTCGTATCGCGGAACAGATCGAGCCCCAGCTCACCGATCGCCACCACCCGCGGATCGGCCTGGGCGGCGGCGCGCAGCACCCGGGGCGTATCCGGCTGCCAGTGCTCGGGATCGAGGGGATGCACCCCCACCGAATAGCGCAGCTCCGGAAAGCGATCGGCCAGGGCGCGGATCGCGGGGATCTCGGACGGCTCCACACATGCGTGAAGGAGGCGACCCACGCCGGCATCGCGCCAGCGCTGGGCCACCTCCTCCAGGTCGTCGTCAAAATTGCGGAAGACGATATGGCAGTGACTGTCGATCAGCGGAGCATTCAGGCTC
>RFPK01000311.1 GCA_009926195.1 Synechococcaceae bacterium WB4_1_0192
TCGACCGGCCCCACGCCTGACTCTCCGGTCTGCTCATCGCTGGCCAGTGCGGCCGCGATGGCCTGATCCAGGCAGGAGCCCGCCAGGTACGCGTCGTGAACTGCCAGAACGGTCTCTCGAATGGCATCGGCCTGTTCATGGCTCCACTCGATGGGCAGGAGCGCCTGGTGTCGTCCGGTTCGTCCATCGATGGTGAGGCGCGTTCGACCTCGGAACTCGGAGACGCGCCAGCCGCTGCTCGTGCCCCGCTGAGCAAGGGAGAGGCGCAGGCCGGAGCGCAGCACCGATGCCCAGGTGCTCGAGGCCCTAGAACTGCGCATGTGAGCAAATCTGTGAGCAAATCGCCCCGAAAGCCTGGCATGGCCTGGCAGTACCTGTCACAGACTTGCAGCCCAGAAGCCAGTCACAGCAAGGGTTTTTACCCGAGAGCTCAGCGCTGGTCCGGAGTCTGAAAAACCCAAAAAAGAGGGCTTTGGGAGCACTAGGTCGCAGGTTCGAATCCTGTCGCCCCGATTGACTTTTCAGGGATTGAGCCGAGGGGCTCCGCTCAAATCCCGCTCAAAAACAGTCCGGCGCATGCCGGATCTGACCAGCCGTGTCAGGTGGAGTCCCAATAGCCTCCGTTGCGACGTCGCGACTCGAGACCCGTGCTGCCCGCCCGTCGGGCGTCCGATCTCGAGCAGATCGAGCGCTGACGCCGCGGGCAGCGGTGTCATCTGTCCCTTGCGTCGAATTGGATGGGAAGCACCTCCTGTTGGAGTGTTCAGCGCCAGGCGGCCGACAGCCTCGGCATCAGTGAGCGCACCCTGCATCGCTGGCGCGCCGCCGGCCTGCTCAAGCCAGGCGAGCACTACCGCCGCAAATTCCCCAACCCCAACAGCCCGCTGCTGTATCACCTGGAGCGATGCGAGCAGGCCATGAACCACGCCTGCGCAAGGCCATGGCAGCAACTCGAGCGGGCGCCGGGCCAATCCCGCGAAACCCTGAAGCGGCACTGAAGCCGCCTCACGGTTCCCCCTGCCCCCGCCCAGTGGCTGAACTTCCTAGGGCCAACCCCGCCAGGACGCTCAACCCCTGGTTCACGGCGTCATCGATCCGGTCCTGGGGGCGGGCACAGAAGCGCTCAAGGGACGTAGGGGCGGAGGCCCTGTCGCTCCCTGAGGACGTTCTGGCCGCTCCCTCGGCCGGGACATCACCACTCGGCCTCGCATCTTCCTCAGGCATGGCCCCGGGCTGTTGAACCACCTGCTGAGGCCCAAAGCCATTCAGGCGCACGTACAGCCAGCTCAGGGCGGTGCAGTTGAGCAGGTCAAAAGCCAGCGTGGCGCCCTGAAAGCCGAGGATCGCCGTCGAGATCCACACCACCAGCCGGCGGGGTTCCATGGCGCTGCGCGGCGGCGGGACGCCTCAGGGTTCCGGGTCCACCGATCCGTCAGCAGCTGGCCCATCGGCCATGGCCTCACTGAGGCGATCCGCCAGGTTCAGGCAGCGATCCATCTCCGCCCAGAGCAGCTCACGGCGTTCCGCCGTCACCGCGAACGAGCGGTGGTGCAGATCACGGCCGAGGTAGCGCAGGGCATCACAGATGCGGCGCCAATCGTCAGCGCTGAGCTCGGGAGTGGGGAGTGTCATCGCCTGATCCTGGCGGCTGCGGGCAGGGGTTGGCAGCCTTTGCGTTGCTGCGCTGGTGGTTATCGTTGATAGGCACCATGGAGGTGGTCATGGACACGGCGCGTCTGTTCCAGTCCGGCAGAAGCCAGGCCGTACGGTTGCCCAAGGCCTACCGCTTCCAGGGCTGCGAGGTGGCTGTCAAGCACTTCGGTAGCGGGGTTCTGCTGTTGCCGATCGACGACCCATGGCAGACCCTGGAAGCGGGATTGGCGGCCTTTGAACCTGGTTTCGTGCTGCAGCGTGAGCAGCCAGACCTTCAGGAACGTGAGCCGATCCTGCCGTGATCCTGCTCGATACGAACATCTGTATCCACATCATCAATGCCAGGCCTGTCGAGGTTCTGCAGCGCTTTCGCCAGTACCGGATGGGCGAGATCGGTGTCTGCAGCGTCGTTGCGGCTGAGCTGGCCTATGGGGTGGCCAAGAGCGGTTCAAGGCGCAACCGCGAGGCACTGGAGATGTTCATGGCACCGCTGATCATTCTTCCCTTTGATGAAGCGGCGATCTGGGTCTACGGCGACCTGCGCGCAGAACTGGAACGGCGCGGCACACCAATCGGCTCCCTGGACACGAAGATTGC
>RFPK01000312.1 GCA_009926195.1 Synechococcaceae bacterium WB4_1_0192
GATCAGCAACAGCCTGCTGCACCATCTGCACGACCCTGCCGTGCTCTGGCGGGCCGGCGCAGATCCTTGATGTAGACGCAGGCAGCGGGGGCCGCCAACTGGCGCACGGCCTGCCAGAGCACGGCAGGGTCGTGCAGATGGTGCAGCAGGCTGTTGCTGATCACGGCGCTGAAGCCGCCCGGCAGGCCGGCATCGGGCAGCAGGTGGTGGGAAAAGCGCAGGCGGGGCTGCAGGCCCGGCTGCTGTGCCAGTGCCAGGACGGCCAGCTCGAGCATGGCGGCGGCTCCGTCGACGCCCAGCACGCTGGCGTCGGTGTAACGCTGCGCCAGGAGAAAGCTGATGTTGCCGGGACCGCAGCCGAGATCAATCAGACGCACACCGAGGCCGGTGGGGAAGAGCTCCTGCAGACGATCGATCAGGGCCTGATCGCCCGCACTGAAGTCCGCGGAGGCGTAGGCGAGCGCCTGCTGGGCGTCGTCCATCAGCTCCGGCTCGGGAACGCGATCCATGGCGGCGCGACTGGTGAACCCCAGTGTGGCCACGGCCTCCGCCATCCACCAGTAGTGGCGCGCTCCCCTTGCGACCCCCATCGGTGGCGTTATGGTGCCGAGACTGCCGATCATCCCAATAGCGTGACCCTGTCTGCCCCGCAAGCGGCCTCCACGGGCGCCGCCAGCCAAGACGCCACCAGCCGCGCCGCAGACGCTGCCCTGAACGCGCCACGGCCGGACTTCCCGGCCACAGCGCCAGCGGCCAACCCGGTCTTCTACCGGACCTACAGCCGCAAGCTGCCGGCGGGCCGCGAGAGCTGGCAGCAGGTGGCGGAGCGCAACCTCGAGGGTCTGCGCACACTGGGGCACCTCAACGAGCAGGAGGTGGCACTGCTGCGCCGCATGCAGCACGATCAGAGGGCACTGCCCTCGGGCCGCTGGCTGTGGATCGGCGGTACCCCCTGGATCGAGCAGAGCGAGAACTTCTCCGGCGCCTACAACTGCACCTCCACCAACCTGGTGGACTGGGATGCCTTTGGTCTGACGCCAAGGACAACCTCTGGCAGCAGGACAGCGACGGCAACTGGCGCATCGACCCGGAACGCGACGCGCTGCGCATGGCGAACCACACGCGCGTGTTCCACAGCCGCCCCAGCCGCGAAACGGTGCTCGAAGCGGTGACGAAGCAGTTCCAGAGCGGTGAGGGGGCGATCCAGTTCGCCCCAGAAGCGATCGCCCGCTCCAACGCCGATCTGCTGCCCACCCCGGAACTGCGCGACGAGTTCATCGGGATCTACTGCGATCAGGGCCGCGACGAAGCCGGCCGCTGGCTGCGTCAGCACGCTGATGGACTGGACGACGCCGAACTCGAGCATCGTCTCGGGCGCTATGGCCTCAACCCCTGCGGTGAGATCCTCGGCGCTGATTTCCACTGCAACCTGGCCGAAATTCACCTCAACCGCATCGACCCCGAGGATCATGTGGCGCAGGAGGAGGCCTTCACCGCCGGTGGTCTGGCGGTGGCCTGTCTGCTGAATCACCGCTTTGAGGTGGCGCGCTACCGCCAGAGCCGCGCCTGGGATCCGATCGTGGGCGTGAGCTTCACCGGCCTGTTCGACTTCTTCGTGCATGCCTTCGGCACCGCCTGGCTGAACTGGTGGGAAGCCGGCCGCCCGGACACCGAGGAGGGCCGTGCCTTCAAGGCCAGGGAAGCGGAGTACCTGAGCCGCTGGAAGGAGATTGTGAACAAGGCGGTGTGGGACTACTGCGATCGCCATGGCCTGCGCCGCCCCAACCGCTGCACCACCGTGCAGCCGGCCGGCACCAAGAGCCTGCTCACCGGCGCCTCCCCCGGCTGGCACCCGCCCAAGGCCCAGCGCTTCATCCGCCGCATCACCTTCCGCAAGAACGATCCGGTGGCGCTGGCCTGCCTGGACTACGGCTACACGATCGTGCCGTCCCAGTCCGACAAGGACGACCAAGGCCGCCTGCTCGATGATCCGTTCGATCCCCGCTGCAGCGAGTGGCTGGTTGAGATTCCCACCGAGGTGAGCTGGGCCAACATTCCCGGCGCCGATGCGGTGGAGATCAACAACTTCTCCGCCATGGCCCAGTTCGACTTCTACATGCAGGTGCAGCGGTATTACACCGCCCACAACACCTCCGCCACCGTGGAGTTCCGTGAGCATGAGATCGAACCACTGGCCGAGGCCATCCACCG
>RFPK01000313.1 GCA_009926195.1 Synechococcaceae bacterium WB4_1_0192
TTCACCACCCCCCAGCTCGACTGGCTCGACAAGCTGCGCAACGCCCTGGCGCTGGGCACCAGCCCGATCGTGCGTGGCCTGGTGGATTACGAGGGGGCGATGAAGGTGATCCGCGATCTCGATCGCATCAGCTTCCAGCAGTGGTTCCTCGGCCATGGCGGCAGTGAGCAGAGCATCAAGCGGATGTGGAATCCGATCGCCTATGCCCTTGGCTTTATCGACTGCGAGGCGATCTCGGCCCGCTGCATGCTCACCATCTTCATGATGTTTGCGGCGAAAACCGAAGCCTCCAAACTCAACCTGCTCAAGGGCTCGCCGCACCGCTGGCTCACCGGTCCGATCCTCGACTACATCCAGCAGCGCGGCGGCAGCCTGCACCTGCGCCATCGCGTCACCGAGGTGCTGTTCGAGGAGGGCCCTGCCGCAGCCGATGGCCAGCCCGCCACCCAGGTGAGCGCCCTCAGGCTCGGCACCCCCGATGGCGAGATCGAGGTCAAGGCCGATGCCTACCTCGCCGCCTGCGACGTGCCCGGCATTCAGCGGATGGTGCCCGAGGCCTGGCGCCGCTGGCCCCTGTTCGACAACCTCTACAAGCTCGAAGCCGTACCCGTGGCCACGGTGCAGCTGCGCTACGACGGCTGGGTGACGGAGCTGGGCGACTCGCCGCTCAATGAGGCGGCCCGCCGCGACCTGAGCCGTCCCGCCGGCCTCGACAACCTGCTTTACACCGCCGACGCTGACTTCAGCTGCTTCGCCGATCTGGCCCTGGCCAGCCCCGTGGACTACCGCCGCGAGGGCCTCGGTTCCCTGCTGCAGTGCGTGCTCACGCCCGGAGATCCCTGGATCCCCCAGAAAACCGAGGCGATCGTGGCCGCCACCGATGCCCAGGTGCGGCGCATCTTCCCCTCAGCGCGTTCGCTCACGCTGGTGTGGAGCAATGTCGTCAAGCTGGCTCAGTCGCTCTACCGCGAAGCCCCTGGCATGGAGCCCTACCGCCCTGATCAGCGCACACCCGTGGCCAACTTCTTCCTGGCGGGTAGCTACACCAAGCAGGATTACATCGATTCGATGGAGGGCGCGACGATGAGCGGCCGCCTGGCCGCAGCTGCGATTCTCGGCTGCCAGGTCCAGCTGGCCACCAATGCCGCCGTGGCCTGAGGCTCTGATCCGATTGCTCCTTTTCCCCTTCCCGTTGCCGCACCCCCATGGGCCGATGGCTTGAACACAGCGTCACCACTGAGATCCAGGCGCCGGTTGAGCGGGTGTGGGCCGTGTGGAGCGACCTCGAGGCGATGCCCCGCTGGATGCGCTGGATTGAATCGGTGACCACCGTCGCCGGCGATCCGGATCTCACCGACTGGACCCTCGCCGCCCAGGGCTTCCGCTTCCACTGGAAAGCCCGGATCACCCTGCGGGTTGATGCCCAGCAGCTGCACTGGCAGTCGGTGGGAGGACTCCCCACCAAGGGGGCCGTGCGCTTTTATCCGCAGGGGCCTGAGAGCACCGCCGTGAAGCTGAGCGTCAGCTACGAGCTGCCGGCCGTGCTGGCACCGCTGATGGAACCCTCGATCCTGGGGGGCATCGTCACCAAGGAACTGCAGGCCAATCTGGAACGCTTCCGTGACCTCGTCGAGCGGGACCATGGCGCATCCCTTCCCTGAGTCCGCCGTCGCGGCATTGTTGGCTCTGGCTCTGGTCGGCTGCGGTGAGGTGGGCGATGTCGCCAGGCCAGCCGCAGCGCCACCGCCGCAGGCATCCGCTGAAGACCCTGGCAGGACCGCCGCGACACCAGCGTCGCCGTCGCTCACGCCTCTGACCACCCCGGAGCAGGTGATCGAGTCCCTGCCGATCGGTCGTCCCGATCCCTTTGCGCCCATCACCCAGACCGCGGCGCCATCGGCGGCGGCCGCCGCCGCGCTCCCGGCCGGCCTGCGCTTCACTGGCGTGATCGGCAGCGGCGGCGGTGCCCGGGCCTTTGTGCAGATCGGTGCCGCCAGCGGTGTCCTCTGCCTTGGGCCGCGCGGGCGCTGCGCCGATGGCGCCGCCGATCAGCTGCTGCTGCCGCCGGGCTGGACCGTCAGCACCATCGACGCCACCAGCGGCCGGCTCACCCTTCGCCTTGGTGCCCAGCGCCGGGTCCTGGCGCTGCAGTCCTGAGGGCACGTCCGCAGGCT
>RFPK01000314.1 GCA_009926195.1 Synechococcaceae bacterium WB4_1_0192
GGCCAGCTGCAGCCGATCGATGCCGCCGTTCCAGCGCAGGTGGGTCCAGGCCCCGATGCGCAGCATCGCCGAGCCGTCCGCCCTCTCACAACGCTGCCACAGATCGAGCACGCCGCGCAGATGGGGATCGTGCCAGCCCCCGATCAGCAGCATCGGTTTGCGCCAGATCGCCTGCGGCGGCTCGTGCACCCGCCAGGCGTCCTCAGTCTCCGGGTCCGCCTGCAGCCAGGCCAGGGCCATGCCATCCGCGTCGTGTCGTCGCAGCAGCTCAAGCCCGTCCTGCAGGAAGGCTCCGCTTTCCAGGCTGGACCGGATCTCCCGCCAGGCCATGGCCTCTCCGCGGCGTTGGCATCCCTGGGCCGCCAGCTGCAGGCCCCAGCCCAGCCCCAGGGCCCACCAGTGGCAGCCTCCCTCGCTGGCCCAGTGCCGACGCTCATCCAGACCGGCCATCGCCGGTGCCAGCGCATCGGGCAGATGGCTGGGGTCGTCAAGGAGCAGTTGTGTCAGCCCCTGATAGGAAAAGCCATAGCTGCCCACCCGGCCATTGCACCAGGGCTGCTGGCGCAACCAGGCCAGGCAGGCGCTGCCATCGGCCGCCTCCTGGGCGAAGCCGGCGAAGTGGCCCTCGGAGTCGCCGCGACCGCGCACGTCGACCACCAGCACCGCATAGCCGTGGTTGGCGTACCAGCTCGGATGTGCGTAGACAACGGTGGAGGCGATGGCCCGCCCGTAGGGCTGGCGCATCAGCAGGGCTGGCCAGGGGCCTCGGCCTGGCGGCAACCAGAGGCATGCCGCGAGCGGACAGCCGTCGTGGCTGCTCAGGCTGACGTCAAGGGGATTGATCTCGGACACAACGGGCCGGGGGCTAACGCCGCGGCTGTTCATGTCGCCACCCCTTCATTCCGCCACTCAACGCACATCCGGGCAGTAGAGCCCCACCACGTAGGTGGCCAGGATCTCGGCATCAGTGGCGCTCAGCTTCTGCTGTGCCGCCACCCGGGCGATCGCTTCCGATGAGGTGTACGACAGTCCCTGACCGTTCAGGTCCTTCAGTTCGCTGCACAGGGCCCTGGCCTGCTGGGGGTTCTGCTTGACCGATTCCAGCAGCGTCGAGTTGGCGAATGCCGGCAGGGCGAGCAGGGTGGCGGCGGCCAGCCGGAAGGCCTGGGCAAGGCCGCACGCTTTCACTGGCCTGAAGGCCTTGATCTGGAGCTTGAGTGGGAGGGTCACGGCGGGCCGGGCCCAGGGAGATCTCCATTTCAGGCAGGCACCAGCGTTCCGCTGAGGCTTCAGGGGTCAGTTCCTGGAGCGACCGGATTGCTCCACGGCCCTGGCGCGTTCGATCCAGAGCCGGACCTGGGCCGCATCGATGCGGGCCGCCGCCATGCCGACCAGAGAACGCTCAAGCCGCCCCAGCTGCGTGAGCAGCTGCTGCGGTGAGGCCTGGCTCAGCCCTCGGCAGCTGGCAATGCCGGCATAGAGCAACAGGGCCGCATCCGCCGGCGGGATGTTCAGCTGCGCCACCAGCGCGGCCTGCCCGCGCAGTTTGCGCAGCTGGCGCTCCAGGGCACCGCCGCGGCTGGCGAGCCGGCGCAGATCCAGATCACTGAGGGCTGCCAGCTGCCGCCAGCTCCCCACCCCCGAGGCCTGCAGCACCTCCTGCTCGCGGCTGAAGTGGCGGGGTAGGGGGTAGGGCGAAGCTGCCGCCAGCCCCTCCTGCGGCTCCGGCGATGGCCCGCAGCTCACGGCATCAGGGTGACAGCACCGCTGGCGAGATCGCGACTGGCTTCCGCCAGGATCACCGGCCGGTCCAGACCAGGGCCCTGGGCCTCGACCCGCCGCAGCCGCACGTGCACCACGCCGTTGTCGCCCTTGCGGCCGCTGCCCCGCAGGTTGAGGGCAACCTGTTCCACAGTGGGCCCGTAGGCCTCGGTGGCCAGATCGGCCGGCGCAGCGGCGATGACCAGGTCTGAGCCGTTGTCGAAGACGACCGGCACGCTCACGGCACCGTCCACCTGGGCCCGCGGCGCATAGCTCACGGCAAAGGCCAGGCAGGACAGCGAGAGCAGCACCGTGAAGCTGGTGACCCCCACCAGCCGGAAGCGGATGCCCCAGCGCAGCAGGAATCCCACCAGGGTGAGCACCAGCAGGGCCGCTCCGGTG
>RFPK01000315.1 GCA_009926195.1 Synechococcaceae bacterium WB4_1_0192
GCTCGTCTACGGCCGACGCAATCTTGAGAAGCCCGATGGCTACCGCAGGTTGCTGCAGCTCATTGCCCATGAGTATCTGCACCAGTGGAACGTGCGGCGGTTGCGGCCCGCTGAACTCAGCCCGATCGATTACCACCGGCCGGTGCCGGTGCCGACGCTCTGGTTTGCCGAAGGGGTGACCAGCTACGTCGATCAGCTGCTGCCGCTGATCGCAGGCCTCAGCGACAGCGAGGCGCTGCTGGAGGATCTGGGGGCCGACCTCAGCCGCTATCGCCTCACCCCCGGGCGTGCGGTCCAGAGCCTGCGCGACAGCAGCCAGGAAGCCTGGGTCAAGCTCTACCGGGCCGATGCCCACGCCGGCGACAGCCAGGTGAGCTATTACCTCAAGGGCGCGCTGGTGGCCCTCTGCCTGGATCTGCACCTGCGGTCGGTCGGCTCCTGCCTGGCGGCCGTGCTCCAGGACCTCTGGGCCAGCCATGGGCGCTGGGGGCGCGGCTACAGCGAGTCCGACCTGCTCGCCGCCTTCGCGGCCCACTGTCCGCAGCTGGAGCACCTGCTGCCCCACTGGCTCACCAGCGTGGACGATCCGGATCTCGATGGCTATCTCAGGAGTGTCGGACTGCTGCTGGAACCTGTGCAGCCCACGACCCCCTGGATCGGAGCGACCCTGGCGACGGACCAGGGTCAGTTGCTGGCGCGTCGCGTGCAGCGCAACTCCCCGGCCCAGCGCTCAGGCCTCTGCGTCGGCGATGAACTGCTGGCCCTGGCGGGTCGGCGGCTGCGCCAGCCTGAGGATCTCCAGGCACTGCTGCTGCCGGGTGATGAGCAGGAGCTGCTGATCAGTCGCCATGGGCAGCTGCGCACCCTCCACCTCAGTGCGGCGGCTCCCAGGGTCGAACGCTATCGCCTGGTTCAGGATCCTGCCGCCCCCAGCGAGGCCCTTGATCTTCGCCATCGCTGGTTGGCACTGCTACCGGAGCCGGGTTGATGGTCCGATTGCCGTTCAGCGCCGCCGGGAGCCAGCAGCGCCAGATCCTGATCTGCTTGGCTGCGCTTGCTGCCCTGCTGTTGGCCGGGGTTCTCCCCTTGGCGCTGCTGCGCCTCTGGCAGAGCAGCCCCCTGTCCGATCGAACCACGCCGCCCAGGTCCCTCGCGCCGGCACCGCCGGCCCAGGCCATCTGGCGCAGTCCGCTCAGGCGCCAGTGCCACGCCATCGACCCCGCACTGGTGCAGCGGCTGCGTCACCTGCAGCACACCCTGCCCCAGCACACCCGGCGTCTGCGCATCGACCCCAGCAATTACGGCAGCCGTCATCCACGCGACGCCTACGGCCAGCCGGTGGCCCATACCCCCCAGCTGGTGGTCCTGCACGAGACCGTCTATGGCCTCAATTCAGCGATCAATACCTTCACCACCCATCACCCCAACGATGCTGATCAGGTCAGCTATCACACCCTGATCGGTGAGAAGGGGCAGATCGTGCAGGCGCTGGATCCCAGCCATCGCGCCTTCGGGGCCGGCTATTCCGCCTTCCGTGGTCGCTGGGCCGTCACCAACGCGGCAATGGCCGGATCGGTCAACAACTTTGCGCTGCATCTCAGCCTGGAGACGCCGCTCGACGGCGAGGACAGTGACCCTCACCACAGCGGCTACAGCTCCGCCCAGTACGACGCCATGGCGGTGGTGCTCGCCGACTGGATGCGTCGCTTCGACATCCCCGCCGATCACATCACCACCCATCGCCACGTGGATCTCGGCCTGGAACGGGCCGACCCCCGCAGCTTCAACTGGCAGGCCTTGCAGGTGCGTCTCGCAGCCCTCGGGGTGCTCTGCTGAACCTCAGATCAGGGGCGAGATCGTGCTCCTGCGTTGGCCGTAGATCAGGCCATGCAGCTCGGGATCCTGCATGTAGCCCAGGATCCGCGTCGGGTAGTCGAGCTTGCCGTTGTGCAGGTAGGCCAGGGTGGCCACCGTTTTGGCGTGAACCGGATCCGAGCTGACGTTGAAGGTCTGGCTGGACGGGCGGTTGAGGGTGTTCAGCAGACGCGCCATCTTCCCGGCCAGCAGGGTGACATTGCGGTCGGGATCCAGGAGCTGCTCCCTTGCGCTCTGGATCTCATCAGCCGTGGCGTCCTCGCGCAGCAGACCCTGCTTCACCATCT
>RFPK01000316.1 GCA_009926195.1 Synechococcaceae bacterium WB4_1_0192
GGCCTGCTGCTGGAGGACATGACGCCGTTGATCAGCGCCATGGGGGCCGTGGGCCTCACCAGCCGCCAGTCCGGCCACGACAACCCGCGCAACATCACCGGCAACCCGCTGGCGGGACTCGATCCCGAGGAGATCGTCGACACCCGGCCCCTGGTGGCTGCGATCCAGGAGCTGCTGCTGCGCGATGGCCCTCGCAACCTCCCCCGCAAGTTCAACATCGCCGTCGGCGGTGCGCCTGACAGCTTCCTGCTGCACAACGACCTGGCCTTCCTGCCGGCCCATCGCGACGGTGAGCTGGGTTTCACGGTCATGGTGGGCGGCTTCTTCTCCGCCCAGCGCAACGAGCTGGCCATCCCCCTGGGACTGTGGCTGCGGGCCGAGCAGCTGCCGCTGTTCAGCCTGGTGGTGCTGCGTCACTTCGAGCGGCATGGCAACCGCCAGGCGCGCAACAAGAGCCGGCTGATGTATCTGATTGATCAGCTCGGTCTCGATGGTTACCGTCAGGCGCTCGTGCAGGAGAGCGTCGCCCTCGGCGTTGAGGCGTTGCCCCACGACGGCTCCCATCTGGTGAATCAGGCGCCGCGCTCCGCCCTGGGGGTGAACCCCCAGCGGCAGGCGGGCCTGAGCTGGGTGGGGCTGAATGTGCCGATGGGGCGACTCGATGCCGAGGCGATGGCTGAGCTGGCCCGGCTGGCTCGCTGCCACGGCAGCGGCGAGCTGCGCTTCACAGAGGCCCAGAACGTGCTGATCGTCGACGTGCCGGCCGAGCGCCTGGAGGCGCTGCTGGCTGAGCCGCTGCTGCAGCGCTTCCGCCCGGATCCCGGGCCGCTGATGGCCGAGGCGGTGAGCTGCACCGGCAATCGCTACTGCAGCTTCGCCCTGATCCCCACCAAGACCACCGCCGAAGCGGTGGTGGAGGAGCTGGAGCGTCGTCTCGAGCTGCCCCACCCGGTGCGCAGTCACTGGACCGGCTGCCCCAATGCCTGTGGTCAGCCCTACATGGGTGAGATCGGTCTGATGGGCGCCAAGGCCCGCCACGAGGGCCAGATGGTGGAGGCCGCCAAGCTGTTCCTCGGCGGCTCGATGGGGGCCGAGCCGAAGCTGGCCGAGCTGCACAACAAGGGCGTGCCCCTCAGTGCACTCGCTGATGCGCTCGAGGCGCTGCTGGTGGAGCACCACGGCGCACGCCGCCGGTCGTCGCTGCCGGCCGCCTGAACCAGCCGAACCGCTGCGGACGGTGGCCTTCCCGCCACTGCTCATCGAGCACCCGCAGGGCAGCCCGGTCGGCGACGTCCTGCCCGCCGTAGAGCAGGGCGGTGATGCGCTCGGGGTCGATCTCCAGGGCGGCCACCTCCTGCCAGAGCCGTTCGGTCATCGGCTGGTTCGCCAGCTCAAACTGCGCCGCCGCCAGCTGGCGCACCAGCAGGAACACCAGCTGCTGTTCCTTGCATTCGGCGAAGGTTCCCTGGAACCCCTGGTCTGCGTTGATCTGAGCTCCTGTCTGTTCCATCGCTTCTGCCTCCAGCTCGTTGACTGACTCCTTGCTACTCCCGCCGCGGCCCCACGCCAACTCCGGCGCTCGCCCTGCCAGGGTGGGGGTGCAGGCTGCGGCGGCAGCAGTGATCGAACCCAGCGCGAGCGGGCCCTCGCCGGCGCTGCAGCCCGAGCATCTGGCGGAGCCCGGCAGTGAGCAGCGCTGGGGCCAGCTGCAGCGCCTGCGTCGCAGCACCAGCCTGCCCCTGGAGCCCTGGATTGCAGCCCTGGCCGCCGGTGCCCTGCCGGTGGCCAGCGATCTGCTGGCGGCGCTCTGGAGCCGTTTGGATGGGGCGGCGGTGCAGACCCTGCTGGCCAGTGCCGCCGCCGCTGACGCGGCCCCCTGGCTGGCGGCGGCCGCCAACGAGCGCCCGGCCGGCGGTTTTCACGTGCTGGGCCATGCCCACCTGGATCTGGCCTGGCTGTGGCCGGTGGCCGACACCTGGCAGGCCGCGATCCGCACCTTTGAATCGGCGTTGCAGCTGCTGGAGCGCCACCCGCAGCTGCACTTCGCCCATTCCAGCCCGGCGCTGTACGCCTGGATCGAGCGGCACCGCCCGGCCCTGTTCCGCCGCATCCGGGCGGCGATGCGCGCCGGCCGCTGGGAGCCGATCAATGGCC
>RFPK01000317.1 GCA_009926195.1 Synechococcaceae bacterium WB4_1_0192
CAGGCGCTGGGTCAGGCGCGTATAGCTCAGCACCACGGCGTCATCCGCAAGCCAGCGCAGGTGCGGCCTTGCCATCGACACGTTGACCGGGCTCGGGGATGCGCTGTCATCGCCGGGCAGGTCGAAGTAGTAGCGATGGAAGGGCAGGCCTTCCGCCAGAACGCCGTTCGTTTCAGCTTCAAAGCAGCTCAGATCGTCGCTGCAGAAGGTGGCGTAGGTGTTCCAGTCGCCACGAACGACGCTTTCCAGCATCGCCTGATTCAGGTTGAGGATCGTCTGGTCACGCTCCGTGAGTGCCATGGCCGATGCGCAGGGTGCTGTAATCGCTGATTTTCTCAAACGGGCCGCTGTCGCGATTGGGGTTGCCGGCGCGATCGCTGAACAACACCGGCAGGCCCGCTGCCGTAGCGGCCTCCAGTTCCGCCAGGGCATCGCTGATGAACAGCACCTGCTCCGGTCTGCAGTCCATGGCGCAGCAGATGGCCTGATAGCTGCTGGCCTCCTGTTTGGCCCCCGTGCGCGTATCGAACCAATGGCTGAACAGCGGTCTCAGGTCGCCGGCCTGGGTGTGGCCGTAGAGCAGGCGTTGGGCTGGCACCGAGCCCGATGAATACACCGCCAGCACCAGCCCTTGCCGGTGCCAGTGCCGGAGAGCTGCCGGCACCTCGTTGAACAGCGGGGCCACGATTGCACCACTGGCATAGCCCGCTTGCCAGATCCGGCCCTGCAGATCCTTGAGGGCCGTGTCCTTGATGTCGTGGTCGATCAGCCACTGCAGGTAGGGCACGACCGATGACCCGGATTGCGATCGGTCGGCCTCTGCTTGAAGCAGGGCGCGAGCCCCCTCGGACGGATCGGCGCGCCAGCGTTCCCGCACCGCATTCACCAGGGCTGCCACCTCGGGGTCGCCCTGGTGTTCCGTCAGGAAGGTCGCGAGCCGTTGGCGCGCATAGGGGAACAGCACCTCGGCCACGAAGCTCACCGGGCACGTTGTGCCTTCGATGTCGAGCAGGAGATGGGTGATGGTCATGGCCGGGGGGAAGAGGAAGGCGGCGTGGCCTCGGTGTGGGTGACGGTGCTCTGCGTGCCGGACTGATGGGGGACCTGGGGCGGGTTCAGCAGCGCCTCCAGCAGCAGCTGACGCCAGCGCTGCTCCAGCAGGAACTCCAGGATTTCCAGATGCCGGCGGGCCGTCGCCAGATCGCTGCCCCACGCATACAGGCCATGGCCAGCGATCAGCAGCCCCTGGGGAGCATCGGCCAGCAGCGGCAGGGCTCGGCTCGCCAGGCGTGGCAGGTTCTGGTCGTTGGCGAGCACCGGCACACGGGCGACGCACGCGTGGCTGGTGAAGCCCTGGAGGCCCTTGAGCATCTCCAGATCCGCCAGCTCCAGCCGCCCTTCGCCGCTGGCCCGGGTCTGCGGGTCGCGTTGCAGCGCCCATTGCGACAGCAGCGTGCCGGCCTGGGAATGGGTGTGCAGCACGGCGCCGGCGCCGCACTGCTCCACGATGGCCAGGTGCAGGGCCGTTTCGGCGCTGGCTTTGCCCTGGCGGCGCTGCGCCTTCAAATCGCCATTGCTTCGTCGCGGCCTTGGCGGCGTGAATATGATGCCCTGGTTGCCATGGCGCCACCGGGCGCCATTCCACAACCCATCGCCTCCCTTCTTGGGGTACACGCGATCCGCGGCGTTCCAAATGAGGTGGAACTGCGCGAACGCTTCATTGAATTGGCACCTCAATTGCCCAAGCGCCTTGTAGGCGGTCCTTCCTCCATCGATCGCTTAGTGCAGCGCGCCCAATCACTTGGCGCCAGCATCGGCCTTACGGACGCCGGCATGGAAGAACGAGGGGTGCTGTCTATCACGACCATCGAAAGCCAAATCCGACGTGGCAATTTACGCGGCGCCTTGAGTGATTCGGACAATCTGGATCCAGCGATCCGCCCTTATCTGGCGGCTTGGCTTGCTGATTTGCAGGCGCGTGTCGCCGTGGAAGAAGCCGTCGCCGAACTTGTCACCATTTCAGTTGAAGGTAGGAAATAATCGTGACTGAAACTGTTACGCCGCTCGGTCTCCCCCAAAGACTCGCCTCACAATTTAAGGTTCTCACGTTTGCCGCTACAATGGCCTTGAGTCTCTTTGGGG
>RFPK01000318.1 GCA_009926195.1 Synechococcaceae bacterium WB4_1_0192
GCCGCGGCGCGGCTCGTCGGGGCGAACAGCGCCTGTCGGTCCCTGTCGCTCTGGACCTGAGCCTGCGGTTGGCCGCCTGCGCCTTCTAGGATCAGCCCACCGCAGGGGGACATGGCCACCGTCGCAGAGTTGCTTCAGCCTGTCGAGGCCGACCTCGAGGCCCTGCTGAGCGATCTGCGCAGCCTGATCGGGGCTGGGCACCCGATCCTGCAGGCCGCCGCCGAGCATCTGTTCAGTGCCGGTGGCAAGCGCATCCGCCCGGGCATCGTTCTGCTGATTTCGCGCGCCCTGGCTTCGGATGGCGAGCTGAGCAGCCGCCATCGCCGCCTGGCGGAGATCACCGAGATGATCCATACCGCCTCACTCGTCCACGATGACGTGGTCGATGAGGCCTCCACCCGCCGTGGCGTCGACACGGTCCACAGCCGTTTCAACCACCGCGTCGCCGTTCTAGCCGGCGACTTCCTGTTCGCCCAGGCCAGCTGGCACCTCGCCAACCTCGACGACCTGGAGGTGGTGAAGCTGCTCTCGCGCGTGATCATGGATCTGGCCGATGGCGAGGTGCGCCAGGGCCTGTACCGCTACGACACGGGCCAGAGCTTCGAGACCTACCTCGAGAAGAGCTACTGCAAGACCGCCTCACTGATCGCCAACAGCGCCCGCGCCGCCGGCGTGCTCAGCGGCCTGCCCGAACCCCAGCTCGATGCGCTCTATCGCTTCGGTCGCCAGCTCGGTCTGGCCTTCCAGGTGGTCGACGACATCCTGGATTTCACCGGCAGCGACCAGCAGCTCGGCAAACCCGCCGCCAGCGATCTGGCCAGCGGTTACCTCACCGCCCCGGCGCTCTATGCCCTGGAGGAGCGGCCGGCGCTGGCCGGTCTGATCGAGCGGGAGTTCAGCCAGGATGGTGATCTCGATCAGGCCCTGGAGCTGGTGCGTGGCAGCGCTGCCATCGCCCGCTCCCGCGCCCTCGCCGAAGGCTTTGCCAATGAGGCCCGGGAAGCTCTGAGCTGGCTGCCCCCATCCGACAGCCGCAGCGCCCTGCTCGCCCTGCCGGAATTCGTGCTGAGCCGGCTCTACTGAAGCGTTCCATCAGGGTCGTCAGGCCCGACCGTGATGCCTGTTCTGCTTGCCCAGGCGTTGAGCCTGACCCTGCCTGTGCTGGTGGTGGGCCACAAGAATCCCGACACCGACGCCATCGCCTCCGCCCTGGCGATGGCCGATCTTGAGCGGCAACTGGGCCGTGCTGCCCAGGCGATTGCCCAGGGTCCCCCCAATCCCGAGACGGCCTACGTGTTGCAGCGCTGCAACCTTCAGGCTCCACCGGTGAGAACCTCTCTGGCACGCCATCCGGTGCTGCTGGTGGATCATTCCGATGCGGCCCTGGCACCCGATGACCTGGAGCCCTCGCAGCTGGTGGGCATCGTTGATCACCACAAACTGGGCGGGCTGCAGAGCGATGCACCGTTGCGCGTGCGGATCGAGCCGGTGGGTTCGACCGCAACGCTGGTGACGGAGCTCTATCAGCAGGCGGCCAGGCCGATTCCCAGGCCCCTGGCCTGTGGACTGCTGGCTGCCGTGCTCTCCGACACCCGCAGCTTTCAATCCCCCACGACAACGGCCCAGGACAGACGCGCCGCCGAGGTTCTGGCGCCCCTGGCCGGGATCCCTGATCCCAGGGCCTTCGGGGCCTCGATGTTGCAGGCCTACGGCCGCGCCATGGCGGGTCGCAGCGACCTCGAGCTGATCAACACCGATTTCAAGCTGTTCAACATGGGTGCCCAGCGGGTCGGGGTCAGCCAGATCGAGGCTCCCTCGATCGCCTTTGTGCTGGAGCGTCGCCAGGGCCTGCTGGCCGCCATGGAGGCGGAACGGCAACGGCTCGGTCTGCACTCGCTGCTGGTGATGGCGACCGATGTGCCGCGCCTCGGAACCGAGCTGTTCGTGGTGTCCAAGGATCCGGTTACGGTTGAACGGGCCTTGCGGATCCATCTGCGCGATGGTTCCGCCTGGGTGAGCGGCCTGATCAGCCGCAAGCGCCAGGTGGTGCCTCCGCTGCAGGCAGCCCTGCGCTGACCTGCCGCCTGGCGCTGCTCAGAAGCTGAGGTCGTTCAGGCTGGCCAGCCTGA
>RFPK01000319.1 GCA_009926195.1 Synechococcaceae bacterium WB4_1_0192
CTGGACCTGCTGGTGGTCGATGAGGTGTCGATGGTGGATCTGCCGCTGATGGCTGCGCTGCTCGAGGCCCTGCCGGAGCAGGCCCAGCTGCTGCTGCTGTCCCGTAGCTGCGCGGCCAGGGCGGCGATGGCCCCGTCGTTGCGGTAGGTGGTGCGCAATTCCACCGCCGCTGGCCCCAGGGCCGTGAGTGCTGCCGGCTGGCAGAGCTCGAGCAGCACGGCGCCTGGGCCCACCGGCGGCAACTGGCCCGCATCCCCCACCAGCAGCAGCTGGGCCTGCTCCGGCAGGGCCTCGAGCAGCGCAGCCATCAGCGGCAGATCCACCATCGACACCTCATCGACCACCAGCAGGTCCAGCGCCAGGGGCATGCGGGCGCCGCGGCGGAAGCCCGCCCCATCGCCACGGGCTTCAAGCAGGCGGTGCAGCGTTGAGCAGGGGAGGTTGCGCAGCCGCTCCGCCAGCTCCGGCTCCAGGGCCGCAGCTCCTGTGGCCACCGCCTCTCCGAGGCGGCCTGCCGCCTTGCCGGTGGGGGCGCTCAGCTGCAGGCGCAGCTGGGGCTGCAGCCGCAGGGCTGCGGCCAGCATCTGCACCACGGTGGAGGTCTTGCCGGTGCCGGGCCCACCGCTGAGCAGCAGCAGCCGCTGGCTGAGCAGGGCGCTGACCGCCCGGCACTGCTGCGGGTCCAGGCCGGCGGCACTGGCCCGTTGAGCCGCCGCCGCCAGGGTTGCGGCATCGATGCCCGGCTGCTGCGCTGTCCGGCCGCGGGCAATCAGGGCGTCGCGGCAATCGCAGAGCTGCTGGTGCCAGCGGCGCCAGCGCAGCCAGCGGCCGTCCTGCACCAGCGGCGCTTCGGGCTGCACGGCCAGGCTGTCGGCCTGCGCCAGCCAGCCGCAGCGCTGCAGGGCCTGCAGATGGTCGGCCGGCCAGGTGGGTCCCTCGTCCAGTTCAACCGGCGCCGGACCTTCCAGATCAATCGCCAGCTCACCGCGCTCCAGGGCAGCGGCCAGGGCTGTGATCAGCGGCTGCACCACCGCTACAGCGTCCGCGTTCGCCGGCAGCAGCCGGCTGAGGCTGTCGAGCAGAGCCGGGGCCAGGCTGCTCATGGCTGCCCCTCCCGCAGCAGGGCGTCGAGGGCCAGCAGCCGCGGCAGCGGCGGCCGCTCCACCAGAACCCCGGGTACGCCGCCGCCACGGCCCTCCGCACCGCCGGTGAGCGGACCCGGCACACCGCGCAGAAAGATGTAGGCGTAGCCGCCCAGATGCTGCTCCGGGTCGTAGCCCGGCAGACGCCAGCGCAGGTAGCGGTGCAGCGCCACCAGATAGAGGTGTGCCTGAAGCGGGTAGTGGTTGCTCAGCATCAGCGCCTCCATCGCGGCTTCGCTGTAATCGGCCGGGCCACAGCGGATCACGGCACCGCGGCTGTCGCGCTGCCCCAGCCAGTTGCTCTTCCAGTCGGCCACCCACCAGCGCCCCTCGCTGCGGAACACCAGATCGATCGAGCCGGTCAGGAAGCCGCGGCTGGCGACGTTCAGCCCCTGCAGCAGGCGGCCATAGGCGGCGCCGAAGCGTCCCTGCGGATGGCGTTCGAACACCGCCGCCAGGCCGCTTCCGCGCACCAGTCGACCCTCCGGCACCGCCAGGGGCAGGTCAAAGTTCAGCTCATTGAGCCAGCTGCCCGGTTCCAGATCCCCGAGCCGCACCGTCCCCAGGGAGCCGCCAAGGGGGCTGAGCACCAGCTGCCTGAGACCCGCCAGCACGTCGTCCACCAGCTCAGCCGCCAGAGCGGCGCGCTCCAGCTCGCGGGCCACCACGGCCCGGGCGTCCTCCGCATCGCCTGCGGCCAGACGGGGGTAATCGATCTGCTCCAGCATGCGGTGCAGGGCATCGCCCGGGCCGGCGCCCCGGGGGAAGTGGGCCAGTGGTCCCAGCGCCGGCCCGGGCGGCTCCAGGGCGGCAGCGGGAACGTCGTCCGCCCCGACGGCATCGCCGTCGCGGCTGAGCGCGTCGCTGTCCCGGCCCTCATCGTTGGCTTCCGGCGGCAGCGGTGTGCCGGCGTGGGCCCAGGCGGAATAGCTGGCTCGACACCAGCTGGTGTCG
>RFPK01000320.1 GCA_009926195.1 Synechococcaceae bacterium WB4_1_0192
AGCTACGCCAACTGCGCCCTGATCCTCCAGCTGGACCCCAGGCTGGAGGGGCTGCGGATGTCCCGGCTCGGCGGGCAGATCTGCCTCGACGGGCAGGAGCTGGGCGAGGCCCAGCTGCGCACCTGGGCCAGCATCTGGCTCAGCCAGAACTACAACGTCTCCGTGGCGCCGCACCTGGTGCAGGCCGCCGTGGAGGCGGTGGCCCAGCAGCGGCTCTACTCGCCTGTCCAGGAGTACCTCGACGCCCTCCGCTGGGACGGGCGCGACCGCTACGAGCTGCTCTGCCAGGAGGTGCTGGGGCTGCCCTGCACCGAGCTCGCGATGAGCTACCTGAGGAATTTCCTCGTGAGCGCCGTCGCCCGGGCCCTCCGGCCCGGCTGCAAGGTGGACACCGCCCTGGTCCTGATCGGGCCCCAGGGCGCCCGCAAGAGCTCCTTCTTCCGCACCCTCTTCGGCGAGTACTTCGGGGACTCGCCGATCCCCATCGGCTCGAAGGACGCGGCCATCCAACTCCAGCGCTGCTGGGGCTACGAGGCCGCCGAGATGGAGTCCCTGAGCAAAGGGACAGCGGAGGCGGTGAAGCAGTTCCTCAGCACCGCTCAGGACTTGTACCGCCCGCCCTACATGAAGGCCGCAGTTCTGGTGCCGCGGCACAGCGTGATGTGCGGCACCACCAACCGTGGGAGCTTCCTGGTCGACGAGACTGGCTCCAGGCGCTTCTGGCCCCTGGAGGTGCAGGGGCCCATCGACACGCACCTCCTGGCGCGTCACCGCGATCAGCTGTGGGCCCAGGCCGTCAGCGACTACCAGGATGACCCGACCTGGTGGCTGACGCGGGGCCAGGAGGAGGCTCGAGTCGAGCAGGCCGCCGACTTCGTGGACGTGGACGTCTGGGACCACGCCGTGGAGTCCTGGATGCGCGCGAACGCCATCACGAGCTCAAGCCGGCTCGTGCTCAGCAGCGTGCTGAGCGAGGCGATCAAGATGCCCCTCGCCCAGCAGGACCGCCGGGCGCAGCTGCGGCTCGCCGCCCTGCTCACCCGGATGGGCTGGGTGGCGAAGACGGTCAGGGAGGGCGGGGCCACCCGGCGATGCTGGGTCCGCGAGGCCCCGAAATGAGGCCCCCAGCCGAAAACATCGATCGTAGCTGGTGTGATGCTTGTGATACATCACACTTCGTGGGCTTGTGATGTATCACATCGGCGTTTGGCCTGGACTTTCACGCTGTGATGGGTCGCGCGCGCGCGCGTGTGTAAACAACCGCCTTAGTTTTGACTCAGATCTTAAAGGTTTTCAGCTCTCAACCCATCACAGCGTAACATCGGCGTTTAATGCCGATGTGATACATCACAGCTCCAAGAAGTGTGATGCATCACAAAGGGGTGGGCGTTGACCCCCCTGTTCCGCTGGGTCGGCGGAAAGAGCCGCATGGCGGCGGCTTTGCGTGCCATGGTGCCCACGCCTCGACCTGGTGGGCGCTGGGTGGAGCCGTTCGTCGGAGGCGGTGGCTCGTGGATGGCGATGGGCTGCCCCGTCGGTCTCCTGGCCGACGGCAACCGGCGGCTGGTCAGCTGGTGGCAGGCCGTGCAGGACTGCCCGGCGGAGCTCCTGGCGCACATGCGCCGCTTCGCTGAGCGCCACAACGCTCGGCCTGCAGAGACCTGGGCCTCGGAGTCGCCGCGCGCCGACCGGGCCACCCTGGCCGAGCAGGGAGCCTGGCTCTGGTACGTCCAGAGCGCGGGCTTCAACGGCCTGCACCGAGTCTCCCAGGCTGGGCGCTTCAACGTGGCGCTGGGCAAGGATGGCCACGGGGCGCCCTACCGCCTCACGGTGCCTGAGGCGGAGGTGTGGGAGCTCTCGCCGAGCCTCCTGGCCTGCGACGTCAAGCACCATGAGGTGGGCTGCGTCCCCGGCCTCTTCGCTTCGCGCAGCGCCGAGCTGGAGGTGGGCGAGGGCGACGTGCTCTACGCAGATCCGCCCTATCTGGGCACCTTCAGCGCCTACACCTCGGGCGGCTTCGGCCTGGAGGCGACTGCCCGG
>RFPK01000033.1 GCA_009926195.1 Synechococcaceae bacterium WB4_1_0192
CCCCCAGCTCCAGCTCCCGGTAACGCCCCCCCAGTCCCGCGGCCTCGATCGCCGTTGTCCAGGCCTCGTAGGTGCGATCGGCCGCCTCGAACCAGGCATCAAGACCGGCGCCGGCCCGCCAGGCGGCCTCGATCACCGGCGCCAGGCGACGGTCGCCTCGGCCGACGAAGTCCTCCATCGCCGAGAGGCGCACATCGGTGTAATTGGTCTTGATGCCGCGCAGGGGCCGCAGGGCGTCCCGCAGCAGCAGCTGGCGGCGCCGGAATTCGCCGGTGCTGACGCTGTGCCACTGGAAGGGCGTGTGCGGCTTGGGCGTGAAGTTGCTGATCGTGAGATTCAGCTCCAGACGGCCCAGATCGCGGCACTGCTGTTGAAGCGCACGGCAGGTCTCGGCGATCCCGAGCACATCGGCATCGGTTTCACCCGGCAGGCCGATCATGAAATAGAGCTTGATCTTGCGATAGCCGCTGGCCATCGCCGTACGGATGCCCCGCAGCAGCTCCGCATCGGTGAGCCCCTTGTTGACGATGTCGCGCAGGCGCTGGCTACCGGCCTCCGGCGCGAAGGTGAGGCCTGCCTTGCGGGTGCCACCGAGGATGTGGGCGATGTTCTCGTCGAAGCGATCCACCCGCTGGCTGGGCAGGGTGAGGGTCACGTTCCGATCGGCCAGGCGGTTGCGCAGTTCCACCCCCACCGCCGGCAGAGCCAGGTAATCGCTGCAGCTGAGCGAGAGCAGCGAGAAATCGGAATAACCGGTGCGCTCCATGCCGGTTTCAATCGCCTCGATCACCGCTTCGGGTTCCACATCGCGGGCGGGCCGGGTCAGCATCCCGGGCTGGCAGAAGCGGCAGCCGCGGGTGCAGCCGCGGCGGATCTCGACCGTGAGCCGGTCGTGCACCGTTTCGATGTGCGGCACCAGGCCCATGGCGTAGTGGGGCATCGGCGTGGCGGTGCGCCGCAGCACCCGCGCCGGGATGCCCTCCACCAGCGGCACCTGGGTGATGCCATCGGGGCCGGGGCCGTAAAGCGCCGGCACATAGACCCCGGGCACCTGGGCCAGATCGATCAGCAACTGGCGGCGACTGAGGCCGGCGACACGGGCCTCGGCCACCACCAGACCGATCTCGGGCAGCGGCCGCAAACGGCTCGGGGTTGCTGGTGGCGGTGGGACCACCGGCGAAGATCAACGGCGGCGCCTGCGGATCCGCCAGGGGCAGATCGCCGCGGTCGGCGGCGCGAATCGGGATCTGGGCCAGCTCCAGCATCGTGAGGATGTTGGTGGCGCCGAGTTCATAACTCAGGGAGAAGCCGAGGATGTCGAAGGCTCTCAGGGGGCGGCGGCTCTCCACGGCGAACAGGCCCTGACCGCGCGCGCGCAGCCGCGCCGCCAGATCCGGCCCGGGCAGATAACTGCGATCGCACAGCTGGCCCGGGACCGTATTGAGAATCGAATAGAGAATGATGTGGCCGGTGTTGCTGGAGCCCACCTCGTAGATCTCGGGGTAGGTGAGCGCCCAGCGCACCCCGGCGGCGTCCCAGTCGTGCGACCAGTCGCGGGGCTGCACCCCCAGCTCGTTGCCGAGGTAGCGGCCCGGCTTGCTGATGCCCCGATCCACCAGGGCTGCGAGGTCCAGCGGGGCCAGCGGATCTGCGCCGTCCACGGGGAAGGCGACGGGCGAGGCGGTGGTCACGGCGACGCCGGCGGCACTGGCTCGATCGTATGCAGCCCGCGCCACCACGCCATAGGACAATCCGCCCAGTCTCCCCAGGGCCCGCGCGGCCCGCACGCGTCATGGCCCAGGTCAACGGCAATTACCTCAAGCTCAAGGCGGGCTACCTGTTCCCCGAGATCGGCCGTCGGGTCAAGGCCTTCAGCGAGGCCAACCCGGAGGCGGCGATCATCCGCCTGGGCATCGGCGATGTGACCGAACCGCTGCCGGAGGCTTGCCGCACGGCCATGAAGGCCGCCATCGATGAGATGGGCAGCCGCGAGGGCTTCCGCGGCTACGGCCCGGAGCAGGGCTACCTGTGGCTGCGCGAGGCGATTGCCCAGCACGACTTCCAGGCCCGCGGCTGCCAGATCTCCGCCGAAGAGATCTTCGTGTCCGACGGCTCGAAGTGCGACAGCGCCAACATCCTCGACATCCTTGGCGAGGGCAACCGCATCGCCGTCACCGACCCGGTGTATCCGGTGTATGTGGACAGCAATCGATGCCGCCTACGAGGCCTTCATCCAGGACCCGAGCCTGCCCCACTCGATCTATGAGATCGAGGGCGCCCGCGAGTGCGCGATCGAATTCCGCTCCTTCTCCAAGAACGCCGGCTTCACCGGCACCCGCTGCGCCCTCACCGTGGTGCCCCGCGGCCTGATGGGCACGGCGGCCAATGGCGAACAGGTGGAGCTGTGGGGCCTGTGGAACCGCCGCCAGTGCACCAAGTTCAACGGCGTGAGCTACATCGTGCAGCGCGGCGCCGAGGCGGTGTACTCGCCGGAGGGCCAGGCCCAGGTACAGGCCCTGATCGCGTTCTACATGGAGAACGCCGCGATCATCCGCCGCGAACTCAGCGCCGCAGGTCTGGAGGTGTACGGCGGCGAACAGGCCCCCTACGTGTGGATCAAAACCCCCGCGGGCGTGGATTCCTGGGGCTTCTTCGATCTGCTGCTGAGCAGGGCCAACGTGGTGGGCACCCCCGGCAGCGGCTTCGGCGCGGCCGGTGAGGGCTACTTCCGCCTCTCGGCCTTCAACAGCCGCGAGAACGTGCTGGAAGCGATGCGGCGGATCCAGGCGGCGCTGCGGGGCTGAAACGCTGGGATGGAGGCCAGCAGGAGGGCGGTCGTGCCGGCCATCGCCGCTGTCTGCGCCGCACGGCCCACGCGGTGACGCACTCCGTACACTGGCCCTCCAGCAAGCCGATTCTGCGTTGATGGCCAGCACGGTTGTTGCCAGCCAGAGCCCGGGCCGTGAGAGCGGTGGTGCCGCGGTGATGGAGAAGGCACCGGAGCGGGTGCGCAAACCCTCGCCCCGCTACAAGGTGCTGCTCCACAACGACCCGGTGAACACCATGGAATACGTGGTGACCACCCTGCGGCAGGTGGTGCCGAGCCTGAGCGAGCAGGACGCGATCGCCGTGATGCTCGAGGCCCACAACACCGGCGTGGGCCTGGTGATCGTCTGCGACATCGAGCCGGCGGAGTTCTACTGCGAAACCCTCAGGGCCAAGGGTCTCACCAGCTCGATCGAGCCCGAGGAATGAAGCCCCACTGGTGGGGCACCGTGCTCTACCCCGCCGCCCTGGTGGGGATCTTCCTGGGCATGCAGCTGCTGTTCGGGCTGCTCGGCGTGGCCGAGTCCCAGCGGGCCACCCTGGGGGCGCTTCCCGCGGTCGCCGCCCTGCTGATCAGCCTGCCGCTGCGGCTGCAGCGCGCCTGGGGCAGCACCACGCCCTGGCGGGAGCTGGGGGTGCGCTCGTCCCCAACCACGCTGGTGCGGACCCTGCTGCGCCAGCGGGCCCTCTGGCTGCAGGCGGCCCTGTTCAGCCTGGTGCACACACGCTTCAACCTCCCTCCGCTCCAGCTGCTCGGACTGCTTGGTGGCCTGCTGCTGCTGGGCCTGGCTCTCGGCTTGCAACGCCGTGCGGATGGAGGCTTGATCTGGGGTGCGATCGGGCTGCACGGCGGCCTGGTGGCGGGCTGGTTCCTGATCAACCAGGGATTGGCGACCGTGAACCCGGCAGCACCGGCCTGGCTGATCGGGCCCGCCAACCCCATTGGCGGCGTACTGGGCTGGCTGGGGCTGGCCCTCCTTCTGCTGGCGCGGCGGCGCTGGTGGGGGCGGGGCTGATGCAGCCAGGCAGAACCTGAACGGCCCGGATCAGCGGGTCGCCGTGGCCAGGGCACCCCTGCCCTCCAGCGGGGCATGCAATGCCTCCTCAAGAGGAGCGACGCCGTAGTCACGCTCGAGCAGATCCATCACCGTGCGACCGAAGTCGGCGGGGTTGCGCTCGAATGCCTCCAGACAGATGCGGCCGAAGGTGCTGCCCATCGGCTCGGGATTCCAGAGCAGCTGGCGGGCGGTCCAGGGCAACATGCTCATCGGGTTGTAACCCGGCCTGATCAGGCCCTGATCGAAACCGTACTGCTCCAGGTGGGTGTGGGGCTGCAGGCCGATGAAGAAGATCGCGGGCTCCACCTTGTCGGCACCGAAGATGCGCTCGAGCTCGCGGTGGTAAGCCACGGTCTGGCGGATCGTCTCCGGACGCTCGTCGATCACGTTGAACGAGTAATTCACCGACACGTGCTCGCGGAAGCCGGCGCGGGCCAGCAGGCGGCAGTTCTCGAGCACGGTGCGCAGGTTGTAGCCCATGCGCATCTTGCGCACGAGCTCCTGCGAGCCGGAGGTGATGCCGATCTCGAAATAGTCCATACCGGTGGCCACCATCAGCTCCGCCAGCTCGGCATCGAGGTTGTCGGCGCGGATGTAGGCGGCCCAGCGGATGTCGGACCAGCCCTCGGCCTGCACCGCGCGCAGCAGCTCCTTGGCGTCGTCGATGTAGCGGCGCGCCGGGATGAACTGGGCATCGGTGAACCAGAAGCCACGCACGCCCCTGGCGTAGAGCTGCCGCATCTCGGCGATCACCTCCTCGACGGGGTTGACGCGCACGGCCTTGCCTTCCACCACGGTGTAGACGCAGTAGCAGCAGTTGTGGGGGCAGCCGCGCTTGGTCTGCACGCCGACGTAGAAGTCGCCACCGTCGAGATACCAGTCGAGCTGGGGCCAGATCGAGGCGATGTAGGCGTAGTCGCAGGCGGTTTTGTCCATGCCCACCGGCTGCTCATGGATCAGGCCGGGCCGGGGCGCCTCACCGGCCAGAAAACAGCGCTCATGGTCCAGCGATTCGCCGCGGATCAGCTTCTCCAGCAGCGGCTCCCCCTCCCCCACGGAGATCACGGTGCCGCGGGGCAGGCGGCGGCCGAGCTGTTCGTAGAACACACTCACGGCACCACCGCCCAGCACGGCCCGGGCGGTCGGCTCAAAACGCCGGGCCCGCCGCAGGCCGCGCCGCACCAGGCGCAGATTGCGCCAGAGCTCGCCGTAGAAGGAGGCCATCAGGCGCAGGCCGCCGAAGGCTCCGCGCAGACGCCGCAGCGGGTTGCGGGCATAGAACACCTCGAAGGAGTTCTGCAGCGGGTTGCCGCCACGCCCATCCACCGGCGCATAGATCTGAATGTCGCGCCAGGAGAACACCAGCAGGCTGGGCCGGAAGGCCTCGATCCGCTCCAGCAGGACCGCTTCCACATCAAGCAGCGGCACGGCGGCCAGATCGAGGATCTGCTGCTGGATCTGCGGAAACTGCTTGTGCAGGTGATCGGCCAGGTACACCGGGCCGATCGGGAAGATCGGGTTGCAGGGCAGCCGCACCAGCAGCACCCGCTGATCGCCGGGGGTGGGCTGTCTCACGATGCGGCGGCTGAGTCGAGTGCGGACGCTAACAACTGGAGGCCAGGCGCCGGGCCACGCACGCGACCCGGGCCCGCAGGGCTGCTGGTAGCCAGGACCACCAGGCCTGATGCACACAGGTGCGCGGCCGCAGGTCCCAGCCCCGCGCCGCCAGAACCTGAACCAGCCGGGCTGGAGCCGGCTGGGGGTAGGCGGGGTTGATCACATCGATGCTGTCGATACCGCCGAGGTCGCTGATGCCGGCCTCCAGAGCGGCCGGCAGCGAGGCCAGGGGCCAGAGGTTGGGGGGCGTCTGCAGATGGATCTCCGGCGGCAGCTCGCGGCGGGCCAGGCTGATCAGCTCAAGCAGATCCGCCTGTTCAACCGTGCTGAGGGGCCGTGCGGCCGCGCCGTCAGGGCGCCAGGGCTGAAGGATCACCTCCTGCAGGTGACCCCAGCGCTGCTGCAGCTCGGCCAACAGGCGCAGGGCCGCGCGGCGATCGTCCCAGGATTCGCCCACGCCGAGGAGCAGACCGGTTGTGAACGGGATTCCCAGGCGTCCAGCCTGCTGCAGCTGCCCCAGACGCACCTCCAGGCGCTTGCTTGGAGCATGGACGTGCAACCGGTCGTAGGCGGGGCCGAGCCCCTCCAGCATCAGGCCCATCGAGGGATTGAACCGACCCAGGGCAGCCATCTCCCGCAACGCCAGGGGGCCGGCATTGGTGTGGGGCAGCCGTCCGGCGGCCAGGGCCAGGCGACTGAGCTGCAGCAGCCGGGCAAACCAGGCGGAGCGCTGGGGCGAGGCTGGCGGCACTTCCCCGCTGAGCAGCAGCACCTCCGTCGCCCGGGGGCGCGCCGCCAGCTGGGCGGCGGCGACGGCCGGATCGAGCGCATCCGCCTGATCGAGGGGCTGGCGAAAACTGCAGTAGCCGCAGGCGTTGAAGCAGCCGCGGCTGGGCACGAGCGTGAGGCTCGGGCTCCAGGTGATCAGGCGCGACATCGACGCTGCGGGCAGGGCCGGAGCCATGTCAGCACCCCGCCCCACAGCGGATCCGCCGCCGCCCAGCCACACCTCTTTACAAATCGCGCAATGTTCCGTTACGTTGTCTGAGGCAGGGCGGGTTACCGACCTGTCCTTCCTTCCCGCTCACGCCTGGCCCCGGCCAGCGCCGCGAGCTCTTCTTCTCCGTACTCATGACCACCACCATCCAGCAGCGCCAAGGCGCTTCTGCCTGGTCGCAGTTCTGCGAGTGGGTCACCAGCACCGACAACCGCCTCTATGTGGGCTGGTTCGGCGTTCTGATGATCCCGACCCTGCTGTCGGCCACCATCTGCTTCATCGTCGCCTTCATCGCCGCTCCCCCGGTCGATATCGACGGCATCCGTGAGCCCGTTGCCGGTTCGCTGATCTACGGAAACAACATCATCTCCGGTGCTGTTATCCCCTCCAGCAACGCCATCGGCCTGCACTTCTACCCCATCTGGGAAGCCGCCAGCCTCGATGAGTGGCTGTACAACGGCGGTCCCTATCAGCTGGTGATCTTTCACTTCCTGCTCGGCATCTCTGCCTACATGGGCCGGCAGTGGGAGCTCTCCTATCGCCTGGGCATGCGCCCCTGGATCTGCGTGGCCTACAGCGCCCCGCTGTCCGCGGCCTTCGCTGTCTTCCTGATCTATCCCTTCGGTCAGGGCTCCTTCTCCGACGGCATGCCCCTCGGCATCAGCGGCACCTTCAACTTCATGCTGGTGTTCCAGGCTGAGCACAACATCCTGATGGCTGGTGTTCCAGGCTGAGCACAACATCCTGATGCACCCCTTCCACATGCTGGGTGTGGCAGGCGTCTTCGGCGGCAGCCTGTTCTCCGCCATGCACGGCTCTCTGGTGACCTCTTCCCTGGTGCGTGAAACCACCGAGAATGAGAGCCAGAACTACGGCTACAAGTTCGGCCAAGAGGAAGAGACCTACAACATCGTGGCCGCCCACGGTTATTTCGGTCGCCTGATCTTCCAGTACGCCAGCTTCAACAACAGCCGCAGCCTGCACTTCTTCCTGGGTGCCTGGCCTGTGGTGGGGATCTGGTTCACCTCCATGGGCATCTGCACCATGGCGTTCAACCTGAACGGCTTCAACTTCAACCAGTCGATCCTTGATGCCCAGGGCAAGGTGCTGCCCACCTGGGCGGACGTGCTCAACCGTGCCAACCTCGGCATGGAAGTGATGCACGAGCGCAATGCCCACAACTTCCCGCTCGATCTGGCTGCCGTCCAGTCCACTCCCGTGGCTCTGACGGCTCCCGCCATCGGCTGAGCCCTGGCTCTGTCCCGGTCCGTCGTGGCTCCTGCGGCCCTCGCTTCGGCGGGGGCTTTTCTGTTTTGGTGGGTGCCTATCCGTTGCAGCCGGCTTCAACGCTCTGCCCCGTGGATCGCTTGCCAGGATGGCCCGAACGGTTGCGGCGGTCCTTGGCAGAACAGGCACACGTTCCGATGGCAGATCAGCGCTGGCCCTGGTGGCCGCTGCTGCCCCTCTATCCCTACGGTCGGCGCCGCACCCTGGTGCGTGAGCTCATTCCCGACCAGCTCTGGAGCTTTGAGCAGCTGCAGGGGATCTTCTACGTGGCGGTGCCGATCCGCATGACCGTGGCGCGTGTGCGCGGTGGCCTGATGCTTTATGCCCCGGTGGCGCCCACCGCCGAACTGCTGCGCCAGCTGAAGGATCTGGAGCAGCGCCATGGGCCCGTGCGCAGCATTGTGCTGCCCACTGCCTCAGGCCTTGAGCACAAGCTCCCGGTGCCGGCCATGGCCAGGGCCTTCCCGGGCGCTGACGTGTGGGTGACTCCGGGCCAGTGGAGTTTCCCGGTGCAGCTGCCGTTGCCCTGGCTTGGTTTTCCCGCTGGACGGACACGCGTGCTCGGCGAACAGGGCTATCCCCATGCCGATGAACTCCGCTGGTTCTCCCTGGGTCCGATCGATCTTGGCCTGGGCCGATTCCATGAGCTCACCTGCCTGCACCTCGCCAGCGGTGCCTTGCTGCTCACCGATGCCCTGGTGGCGATCCCTGCGGAGCCGCCGGACCTGTTCGACCTGGATCCCACGCCTCTGCTGTTCCATGCCAGGGATCGCGGTGATCAACGCCTGGAGGACACCCCGGAGCAACGTCGACGCGGTTGGCGCCGGTTGGCTCTGTTCGCTTCCTTTCTCAGGCCCGAGGCGCTCGAGGTGCCGCCCCTGCCTCAGTTGCTGGCGCAGGCCTTTGCGCCTGGCTGTCGCACGCCCCGCAGTTACTTCGGGCTCTATCCCTTCCGCTGGCGCACCAGTTCGGATCAGGCCTTTGCGGCACTGACCTCATCCGGCCGCCTGCAGGTGGCGCCGGTGCTGGAGCGGCTGGTGTTCCCGCGGGCCCAGGTGGTGCTGCTGCGCTGGCTGGAGCAGCTGGCTGGGCTGGCGGATCTGCGCTGGGTCGTGCCAGCCCACTACGACGCGCCTGTACCCCTGTCAGCCGATGATCTGACAACCCTGCTGGATCGGATGCGCAGCCGCAGCTGGGCGCCTGCCGATGGCGACTGGGCCTACCTGGCCCGGCTCGATGCCCTGTTGCTTCGCGCTGGTGTCGTTCCTGATCAGCCTTTGGACTGAACTCAGATGAACGGAATTCAGAGTCCGCAGTGACCTCAGAGGCGAAGTTCGCCCGGATCGGCTTCCTGGCCTGGATCGGCGAACAGGGCGGACTCCAGTTCCATCCGCTGCTCCATCTGGCGCAGGAAGTAACCAGTCATCATCGCTGAGGCCATCAGGCCTGCCAGATGGTCGCGGCTGGCCGTGATCTTCACATCGAAGTGCTCCGCGGGAAGCATCCCCAGCAGGCCCTGGACGTTGTGGCGGATGATGTCCTGAATGTCGCCACTGGCGGAACGTGCCACCCGTTGCAGCACATCGGGAGACTGTTCCTGCAGGTATTGGATCAGTGAATTGGAGCCGATCGCCTCAGTGTCGCTGGTCAGGAACTCCGGGTTGAACATCTCCACCGCGCTCCACATCAGCCTGAACCCTACCCCAGCTGCTCTGTCTCCACACGGGGCTGCGGGGCGGGGAACCGAATCGGGCCGAGCCGGTTGAGAGGCCAGTAGCGCAACACGGCCGTGCCGATCACCGCCTGGCGCGGCAAGGGTCCCCAGAGATGGGAATCGAGGCTTGCATTGCGGTTATCGCCCAGCACCAGCAGGCTGTCCGCGGGCACGGTCACCGGCCCGAAGCTGTAGGCGATCGCTTCGCTGCGCCAGGGCTCCGCCAGCGGCTGGCCATTGCGCCAGAGCTGCCCATCGCGAACGGCGATCTCATCGCCCGGCTGACCGATGACCCGTTTGATCAGGGCGGCGTCCGGGTCGTAACCGGCCTGCACCAGGGCGGGCGGTGCATGGAACACCACGATGCTCCCGTAGGGAAGCGATCTCTGCAGGTGCGGCCGCAGCTTCTCCACCAGGATCCGATCCTGCAGCTGCAGGGTGGGCAACATCGAGCCCGAGGGAATCCAGCGCGGCTCCAGCACCGCCCAGCGCAGGAGCAGGGCCAGGGCCAGCCAGAGCAGCAGGCTTCCCCAGCCCTGCCGCCAGCTCTGATGCCAGGCCTGGCGACCGCTGGTCGTTGGCTCCGTTGCGGTGGAGCTCTCGGGGGCAGCGCCCATGGGCCGTGGACCGGTCAGCATGATCGCTGCATCCTGAACCACCCGCCCCACCCGGTGCCCACCTCGTCCGTCAGCGGCTGCAGCGCCGAAGCCAATCTTCGGGCGGCCCTGCTGCTGTTGCGCCAGCTCCAGGCCTGCGGCCTGCGGCGGTTGGTGCTCTGCCCGGGCAGCCGCTCGGCGCCTCTGGCCGTGGCGGCCGGGCTGCTCAGCCGCGAGGGCCTGGATCTGTTCACGGCCGTCGATGAGCGCTCGGCTGCGTTCCTGGCCGTGGGCCTGGGCCGTGCGGATGGCCTGCCGGCGGCGGTGGTGACCACGTCCGGCACCGCGGTAGCCAACCTGTTGCCGGCTGCGGTTGAAGCCGATACGGGCTCCATCCCCCTGCTGCTGCTCACGGCCGACCGGCCCCAGCGGCTCAAGCGCCGCGGCGCCAATCAGACCGTTGATCAGGAAGCATTTCTGGCTTCTTCCTGTCGAGGCCTGATCGAGGCGGATCCACAGGGTCTGGCGCAGATGGATCCTGAGGCCGTGCAACTGCTGGCTCGCTCGGCCTGGCAGCTGTGCCTGGGGAGCCCCGCCGGCCCGGTTCATCTCAACCTGCCGCTTGAGGAGCCCCTGCACGTGGATGCTGCGGCCCTGTTCGCCGCCGCTGCCGAGGCCGCTGCCCAGCCTGCTGTGGGTTCCTCCGGGCACCCCGGGCGCTCAGTCGCTGCGCTGGCCGTTTCTCAGGCGGATCCGCTCGCCTCCCTGGCCGCTCTTCGCCTCGATCCCGACCAACCCGGGGTGGTCGTGGTCGGTCCCTGGCGCGGCAACGGTGCGGACCTGCCTGCCTTTGCAGCGGCCCTGATCCGCTGGCAGCGCCGCAGTGGCTGGCCTGTCCTGGCCGATGGGCTGTCCTGCCTGCGCGGCCTGGCCGATCTGGAGTTGATTCACGGCTACGACCTGCTGCTCGCCGAGGGCCACGGCCTGGCGCCGGCCCCGCAGCTGCTGCGTCTTGGTCCGATGCCCGCCAGCCGCCGCCTGCAGCAGTGGATCGGGGCCTGCACCGGCCCCCAGCTGCTGATCACCGAGGCCGATCCCCGCAACCTCGATGCTGGGATTCCGGTCGCCGGCCGCCTGAACTGTGGACTCGCCACCTGGGTGGATGCGCAGCTGGCCGATGGTCTCCCCGGCGCTGCTGCGGACACCTGCAGGGCTTTCGCCAGCCGCTGGTTCGCGCATGACATGGCCTTGCAGCGGCAGCTGGATCTGGCGCTGGAGCCCGCCGGCCTAACCCCTGTCCGCGAGCCGGCCCTGGCCCGGGCCCTCAGCCGCAGCCTGCCCCCTGGACTGCCGCTGATGGTGGCCAGCAGCAGCCCGGTGCGCGACTGGGAGAGCTTCGCGGCGGCGGATGCGCCTCATCGGCTGGTGTATGGCTTCCGCGGCGCCTCCGGCATCGATGGCACCCTGTCGCTGGCGGCAGGTCTGGCCTGCGCCAGTGGTCAGTTGCTGTTGCTCACGGGTGATCTCGCCTTGTTGCACGATGCGAACGGTTGGTTGTGGCGAGAGCAGCTGCGTTCCCGGGGGGCGCGCCTTTGCGTCCTGGTGGTCGACAACGGCGGCGGCGGCATCTTTGAGCAGCTGCCGATCCGCCTGGCCGATGGGTCTGACGCCATGGATTTCGAGCGTCTGTTCGCGATGCCCCAGGGCATTGATCACGTCGCCCTGGCGGCCGGTTACGGCGTACCGGCCCGCCGACTTGCGGGCCTGGATGCTCTGGCTGCGGGGTTGCAGTGGGGCCTGGAGCAGCCGCTGGCGCTGCTGGAGCTGCGCAGCGACCGCAGCGCCGATGCGCGGGTTGTCGCGCACGCGTGAGAAGGCATCGAACAGTTCCATCACCGTTTTGGGCCGGAAGGCATTG
>RFPK01000321.1 GCA_009926195.1 Synechococcaceae bacterium WB4_1_0192
GGCGCGCTTCGCGGCAGCGCCCATGTCCCGCCTGTTGATCGCCGCCAGCGGCACCGGCGGCCACCTCTTCCCGGCCCTGGCGGTGGCCAGGGCGCTGCCGGCGGACTGGACGATTCAGTGGCTCGGGGTGCCGGACCGGCTGGAGCAGGAGCTGGTGCCGGAGGAGATCCGGCTGCACACGGTCAGGGCCGGCGGCCTGCAGGGCCGGGGCCTGCGCAGGCTGCTCAACCTGCTGCGGCTGCTGGCGGCCAGCTGGAGCGTTCGGCAGCTGATCCGGCGCGAGCGGATCACCCATGTGTTCAGCAGCGGCGGCTACATCGCAGCGCCGGCGATCCTGGCGGCCCGTTGGTGCGGCATCCCGGTGGTGCTGCATGAATCGAACGGCATCCCCGGTCGGGTGACGCGGCTGCTGGGGCGGCTCTGCACACGGGTGGCGGTGGGATTGCCCCAGGCGGCGGAGCGGCTGCCCGGCTGCCGGCCGCTGTGCACGGGCACGCCGGTGCGGCAGGAGTTTCTGGAGCCGACAGCGCTGCCGGCCTGGGTGCCCGCCGGGGCGGGGCCGCTGCTGGTGGTGATGGGCGGCAGCCAGGGGGCCGTGGGCCTGAACCGGATGGTGCGGCCACTGCTGCCGCGCCTGCTGGCCTGCGGCTGCCGGGTGGTGCACCTGAGCGGCAGCAACGATCCGGACAGCGGCCGACTGCGGCATCCGCTGTATGTGGAACGCCCCTTCAGCGACGCGATGGCAGGCCTGCTGCAGCACGCCGATCTGGTGATCAGCCGCTCCGGCGCCGGCAGCCTGAGCGAGCTGGCGGTGTGCGGCAGCCCGGCGATCCTGGTGCCCTTCCCCCAGGCGGCCGACCGGCACCAGGACGCCAACGCCGGTGCAGCGGCAGCCGTGGGTGCTGCCGTGATCGTGTGGCAACACCCGCCGGAGCATCCCGCCCTGGGCCAGGCGATCTGGCGGCTGCTGGGGCCGCGCCTGCGCGGCTGCGCGGCGGTGATCGATCCACTGCCGCAGCTGCGGGCCGGCATGGAGCGGCTGGCGGTGCGCGATGCCGATCAGCGGGTGGCACAGCTGCTGCTGGAGCTCAGGGCTTAGGGCCCGCGGCCATCAACGCAAGCCGCGCTGCAGCTGGCTGGCGGAGGACTGCAGGCCGCTCAACACCGGATCAGCGACAGCCTGTGGAAATCCAACGGGCAACTGGGAGTGCAGCGCACGGACCACAGCAGGCGTCTGCGCGATCAGCTCCGCCAGGATGGCTTCAGCATCAGCAAGGCCGAGCCGTTTGGCGGTGAGCAACATGCGACGCCCTGTGATCTCCAGAGGCTTGTAATACCTGTCTTTGTCACCCAACCAGGCCATTGCCATCTTGAGCTTTTGTTGTGGCCACTGTCCACTGCGACGTCCGATCACTGGCCATGCTGAGAGAACGTCGTAGAGCGGTGTGAGCCGAAAGCGGCCGCCTGGATTCAGGAACAGGCTGAAGTTCTTGGCGTGACCATCAATGGCACGCAGCATCCAGAACAACACCTGTGCCTTGAAAAAGGTGGCGAGGTCGCTGCGCGCTGAGGATTGAGCCAGAAGCTCGGCAATGGCCACCATGCCTGGCCCGCCGCTGCTCTCATATTTGCTGGCGGCTGGTGTGGAAGTGGCCTGGCAGCAGTCCTCTGTGGGCAGGCGAAGCCAATAGGCACCACTGGAGTGCAGGCGGCGGTCAAAACGCTGCACGATCAGGCAGCGCTCGCCGTTGAACTGGGCCATCTGCGTGGAAGCCACTGGTAGCCCGTAGGCCATCAGCAACCTGCTGCAGAGCCACTCATTCTCTACCGAGGAGCTGAAATCAATCTGCCCCTCGCCGATGATGCCCATCGGCAGCTTGAAGATGTGGGTGGTGGGAGTGCTACCGAGTGGCAGACACCATTGGTCGTTGTGCCACAGGAAGGCCGTCTTCTCCTGAGCACCGGCCACGGAGAGGCGCAGCTCATCGGTTTCAGGCCGCGAGTACCAGT
>RFPK01000322.1 GCA_009926195.1 Synechococcaceae bacterium WB4_1_0192
TCGGCCAGGGCCCGCCCCCGCAGGGCCAGACCCGCCAGGGTGCCCCGCCCGAGCAGCTGCCCCAGAACCGCGGTGATGCCCTGGCGCGGCAGCTGTTCCGCCAGCCGCGCCAGATCGTCCGCCAGGCCATCCCAGCGCGCTGCGCTCGCCGTTGCGATGTCGGCCGCGGGCCAGGCCAGCAGCGGCGAGGCCGCCAGCAGTCGCAGGCGGCCCAGATCACCAGGGGCCGCCAGGGCATCCAGCAGTCGTTGCAGCGCCGCGGCTCCCTCGCTGGCGAACACATCGCCGCGGCTCACCAGCCGGCTGGGCAGGCCGCGCTGCTCCAGGGCCACCCTCAGGGCTTCGGCCTCGCTGTGGCGGTTCACCAGCAGGCAGAGATCCCCCGGCTGCAGCGGTCGTCCCTGGGTGGCCCCCTCGACCTCCAGGGTCAGGTCGCGCTCCAGCAGCTGCTGGCAGTGGGCCGCCACCTGGGCTTCAAGACCCTCGGACTCCAGCGGCAGCAGCTGAAGCGGTGTCTCGTCCGGCGCCAGGGTCAGGGTTTCGCCGCGGGCGCGGCAGAGCACCCGCGGCACATCCAGGCCCGAAGCCACCAGGCCGGGCTCCATCAGGGCGTTGAGGCCGGCGATCAGTCCTTCGCTGGACCGACGGTTCTCCACCAGCCCGTAGCAGCTGCCGGCCCGTTCGGCCTCGGCCGCCGCCAGCCTGTAGGTGGCCAGCTCGCCGCCGCGGAAGCGGTAGATCGCCTGCTTGGGATCCCCCACCATCACCAGCAGGTGGCGGGGCGGCGTGCCGGTGAAGGCCCGCTGCAGGATGCGCCACTGGATCGGATCGGTGTCCTGGAACTCATCGATCAGGGCGGCGCGGTAGCGCTGCGCCACGGCTGCCAGCAGCGGCGTCGGTTCTCGGTTGGCGCCGCCAGCGACATCGCCACTGCGACTGCCCTCGCCCGCGTGTTCACCCGGATCGAGGCCCTCCAGCAGCTGGCCGTAGCCCATCTCGCCGCTGCGCTCGCGACGGCGGGCCAGCTCGGCCCGGCCCCAGTGGGCGAAATGCAGCAGCAGCAGTTCCGCCGGCCCATCCACCAGATCGGCGATCGCCGTCAGCAGCGGCTCCTGGGGCAGGCGGCAGCCGATGGCGGCGCAGAGCTTGCCGATGCTGCCCGGGTGGAAGTACTCGCGCAGCTCCTTCACCGCCAGCACCGCCGCGTGGTCCGGTTGATCGACCAGGCCATCGAGCCAGGCCTGCACCGCCGCCTGCTTGTCGGGTTTGGGTCTGATCCGGTAGGGCGTGATGCGCGAGAGCAGCGGCTTGGCTTCGGTGGCAATGGCGCAGAAGGCCGGTTCCAGTTCCGCGGCATCGCGCTGCCAGAGCTGCATGAAGCGCTGCCAGCGCCCGCTCCACAGCGCCGTCAGCTGCATCGCCAGCGGCTGCTCGGCCACCAGCCCCGATGGCAGGGGATCGAGTTCCAGGGCCGGGTCGCCATCGAGGGCCTGCAGCAGCCGCTCAAGCCGGGCGGGATCGAGCCGGTGCGCCATCAGGCCCTCCAGCTGGCCGGCCGGCAGGGGCAGCACCTGTTGCTGCCAGTAGTCGTGCACGATCTGAGCGCGGCGTTCCGCCGCCCGCTGCTCCAGGGCCACCGCCGGTCCCAGGCCCGCCTCCAGCGCCTGGCGCTGCAGGGTGCGGCGGCAGAAGCCGTGGATGGTGGTGATGTCGGCGCGATCCAGTTGCTCCAGGGCGAGCAGCAGCCGCCCGCGCAGGGCTGGATCGGGATGCGCTCCCTGCGCCGCCAGCCAGTCCGCCAGTGGCTGATCAAGGTCTGGCTGGGTGGTCTGCTGCACGGGCGGCTGCAGCGATCCGGTCGCTGGCGCTGCGGTCGCCTCCAGCAGCAGCAAGGCCTGCTGCAGGCGGCGGGCGATGCGGTCGCGCAGCTCGGCCGCGGCGGCCTCGGTGAAGGTCACCACCAGCAACTGCTCGATCGCCAGGGGGCGTAGCCCTTCGCTCACCAGGCGC
>RFPK01000323.1 GCA_009926195.1 Synechococcaceae bacterium WB4_1_0192
GAGCGGCTGAGCCGGATGATGGCGACCGGCAAGGATCCACGCGAGCTCTGGCCGCCGTCGTGACCTACCGCCAGGGCCGGTTCGATCTGATCGTCGGCGGCGTGCTGCGATCGTTCCAGCGATGGGAGGATCTGCCGCTGCAGTTCGATCACGTCGTGCGGTTCGAGCCGGACATCCCGCCGGCGCCACACACGCCGGAGCAGCACGCTGAGGCGGCGCTGTGGAACAGCCGGCTGCAGCAGTTGATGGAGATCGAGCGTGCCAGCAGCAACCAGGATTGGTGATGCGGACATCCCGCACTGCTCGGGCATGGTCCGGGCGGAGGGCAGCCCCAACGTGTTCGTGAACGGGATCGCGTGGAGCCGGCAGGGCGATGTGAACACGCCGCACCTGCTGCCCGGTGATCCGTGCCCGACGCACAGCGCACCGATCGCGGTGGGCAGCACGACGGTGTTCGTGAACGGCAAGGGCGCTGGCCGCGTGGGTGATGCGATCAGCGGCTGCACCAGCGTGGCGGCCGGCAGTCCGAACGTGTTCTGTGGGCCCTGAGAGCGGTGGAGTCGATGCCCCGGTTGCCCGGGGCGGGTGCCCCCTCAGACCTGCATTCAATGTACTGCCGGGGCCTGCCCATGCACCGGGTCGTGTCACAACTCTTCACATTTTCGTGGGCACAAAAAAGGGGCCCCGCAGGGCCCCGGCGCTCACATATCCAGCGCTTCTTCCAGCTCACAGCAGGCGCTGAGCAGAGCGTCAACTGGCGGGCAGCTGCACAGCTCGTCCCACAGCTCGGTTGAGCTGGCGTCCCGCAGGGCCTGGAAGGCGGCTACCACTTCCTCGGCATTGCTGAGGACGGTGGCCAGCTCCTGGATCTGGGTGGCGAGGGTATTCATCTGTCTAGGTGCGGGGTGGTGGGCATCTCTGCCCATGACGACACCCTACCGCCGGGGGTGCGCCCCGGGCGGGGTCGTGTCACAACTCTTCACATTGGCCCGAGCCGGCGGATCCGGTACTCGCCGCGACCGCTGCGGTAGTCCAGCAGGTCCGCCTCCCACAACCGGCGGATGCGGTTGCTCACGGTGGCCTGGCTGCAGAGCCAGTGTCGTCGCAGCACGTCGGTCTCGATGTGGCAGGGCCGCAGGAGATCGGTGGGGGTCATGAGGATGCCCCGGTTGCACGGGGCCTGTGGGCGATCAGACCGAAGCCAGCTGCTCGCGAATCCGGCCCATCACCTTGGCCGATCGGCGTGCGCGCGGCGCTGCGGCCGGCTGCAGTCGCTCGGCGATCGCTGCCAGCTGCTCAAGGGCATGTTGCGCCTGGCCCAGGCGGTCACAGGCGTCGCGGTATGCCTGCTCATAGAGGTCGACGCGCTGCACCACCTCCTCGGCCGGCAGGTAGGAGCCGGCAGAACTGATGTGGACGTAGACCGGTTCCGGCTGAGGTTCACCCTCGCGCACGATCTGCACGGAGCGGATCAGGTTGCGGGCCTGGTGCTCGCGATGAAGCTCGGCCGCCACCTCGTCGTTCCACTCAAAGACAGGGTGGAGGGGCGCGTCATCGGGGCGAGCATCTTGGACGACGAGCGGAGCGGTGAGCTCACCGTTCTCGCGGGAAATGCGCGCCAGCTCTTGGCCGGCGACCTGAGCATCGACACCGCTGACGCGGGTGCCGGTGCGGAAGCTGTAGGTGATGGTCATCTGAGTTGAGAGTGAAGGTGAAGGGGCGGAGAGACCGCCCCGATGGTGCCAAACCGGCGGTGCCGGTGCGTGCGATAGCGAGCCGAGGCCCGCCTAGCCAAGCCAGACCGGGGCGTGCCCGATCAAGCCATGGCTCGCCTTGCCTGCGGTGCCGCACCGCGCCCCGCCGGGCCATGCCTGGCCTTGCCATTCCAGCCATGCCTGATTCTCTCCATCACACGATCTCGAACAGGCCGAAGCTGAAGGCGAGGCGGTCGCTCCAGAGGTTGCCCTTCAGGCCGATTTCCTTCGTGACGCCG
>RFPK01000324.1 GCA_009926195.1 Synechococcaceae bacterium WB4_1_0192
GCGCACGGATGGCCTCGGCGTCGAGGCGGGTCTCCTTGGTGCGGGGGTTGTAGAAGCCCAGCTCCTCCAGGGGACGACCGTCCCGGCGGCTGGTGCTGTTGCAGGCCACCAGGCGGAAGCTCGCTTCCCGCTTCTTACCGAACCGCTTCAGGCGGAGCTTGATCATTGTGGCCTTGCCTTGCTGACTGGGTGGGTGTGGCGTGATCCGTGATGAATCGCGCGCCAAACGAACAGAATACCCTGCGGGCTGACGCCCTCAGAGTTCGCCGAAGCCCTTGCGCTTCTTGGCGGGCTTCGGCGCCCTGGGGCCGCCACCGCCACCGCCACCGCGGCCCGGCCTGCCACCGGGCCTGCCGCCCATCCCAGGCATGCCTCCCATACCGGGGAAACCGCCCATGCCAGGGAAGCCGCCGCCCATTCCGGGGAATCCAGGCATTCCAGGCATGCCGCCGCCTCGGGTCATCTGCTGCATGAAGCCGCGCATCTGCTGGAAGTTCTGCAGCACCTTGTCCACATCCGCCGGGGTGTGACCGCTGCCGGAGGCGATGCGGCGCCGGCGTGAGGGGTTGGCGGCCAGCAGATCCGGGTCGCGGCGTTCCGCCTCGGTCATCGAGCCGATCATCGCCTCGATCTTCTTGAGCTGCTCCTCGCCCTGCTTGAGCATGCCGTCGTCGATCTTGTTCATGCCGGGGATCAGCTTCATCAGCCCCCCCAGCGAGCCCATGCGCTTGATCAGGCGCATCTGCTGCACGAAGTCCGAGAAGTCGAACGTCGCTTCCTGGAGCTTCTGCTGCATCTTGGCCACATCGGCCAGTTCCACCTCCTTCTGGGCCTTCTCCACCAGGGTGAGCACATCGCCCATGCCGAGGATGCGGCTGGCCATCCGCTCGGGGTGGAAGGGCTGCAGCGCCTCCACCTTCTCGCCGGTGCCGATGAACTTGATCGGTGCGCCGCTCACCTTGCGGATCGAGAGGGCGGCGCCACCGCGGGAGTCGCCGTCGAGCTTGGTGAGCACCGCGCCGGTGATGCCCACCTGCTCGTGGAAGGCGCGGGTGAGCTCGGCCGCCTCCTGGCCGATCATCGAATCCACCACCAGCAGCACCTCATCGGGCTGCACGGCCTCGCGGATTCGCACCATCTCCTCCATCATCGAGGTGTCGATCTGGAGCCGGCCGGCGGTGTCCACCAGCACGGTGTCGAAGCCTTCGGCCCTGGCCTTCTCGATGCCGGCGGCGGCGATGTCTTCCGGCCTGGCCTCGGTGCCGAGGCTGAACACCTCCACACCGATCTGACCGCCCAGGGTCTTCAGCTGATCAATCGCCGCCGGGCGGTACACATCGGCCCCCACCAGCAGCGCCTTGCGGCCCTGTTCCTTGAGGTGCAGGCCGAGCTTGGCCGTTGCGGTGGTCTTGCCGGCGCCCTGCAGGCCCGCCATCAGCACGACCGAGGGGGCCCCCGCCTTGCCGCCGGAGGCCAGGGGAGCGTTCTCGCCGCCCATGGTCTCGACGAGCTGCTCGTGCACCACCTGGATGAATTTCTGATCCGGGTTGATGCCGCGCACCACCTCGGCGCCGAGGGCCTTGCTGCGCACCTCCTCGACGAACTCCTTCACCACCGGCAGGCTGACGTCCGCCTCCAGCAGCGCGCGGCGCACCTCCTTGAGGGCGCCATCGATGTTCGTTTCGCTGATGGCCGCCTGGCCCCTCAGGTTCTTGACGGCGTCTTCAAACCGCTGGGAAAGCTCGTCGAACATGCGGGGGACTGGCGTGGGGCCCGAGGCCCCTGGTTAGGGGGGATCGTAAAAAGCGGCGGTTCAGGCGCCGGGGCGGAAGTCCGCCACGCGCCACGTGTCCCCCTCACGGATGAACACGTAGCGGTTGCGCAGCTCCGTACGCGGGCTGCGGTTGATCACCCGGCCCGTGGCGTCGCGGGTCTCGTCGCTGTATTGCAGCCGTACCGCCGCGCTGATCCGGTTCGGT
>RFPK01000325.1 GCA_009926195.1 Synechococcaceae bacterium WB4_1_0192
AGCAGCAGGAGGGCGAGGACCAGCGGGGAGCGATGCACCCGGGGGCGATCGGCCGATGGGCCAGAGCGACAGTTGGCGGCGGGGGCGGCGGAGACCATGGGCTCACCTGAGAGAATCGGCAGCGGTTACCTGCCTGAAGCGATGTATACAGACTGGACCGCCATTGCGCTGCTGCTGCTGACCACCGCGCCGCTGCTGGTGGTGGTGGCCACCACGGCGTTCTTCATCTGGCGCCAGAAGACCAAGCGCTGAGATCGCCGCGAAAGCCACGGCGGACCTGGCGCCGACGCTGCAGCTCAGGGTTCGGCAGCAGGGGCGGCGCCTCAAAGCGGGGCAAGGCGCCCTGGCCAACGCAATCCAGGCAGGTGCGATAGCCGGCGGCGGCCGTGCGCAGGACACCGCTGCCGCCACAGCTGGGGCAGCAATCTCCGGGTTGAGGGATGCCGGTCTGCCGGCGGCGCTTGGCGGCTTCCATCGGGCTGAGCTGCGCTGGTCGCCTCAGTGTGGACAGATTTGCAGGCAATGATCCCGAAGCCTTTGTTAAGGCTTGATCGGTTCACGCAGCTGGTGCTGCAGGCGCGGAAGCGTGAGCTGCTGCTGCAGCTCCGCGGCCGTGAGACAGCTGCCGGCGGGCACCAACGCCAGGCTGGCGGCCAGCCGGCCGATCACGGCAGCCTGATCGAGACCCTGGCCGCGCAGCTCGGCCAGGCCGGCGCCGCCCTGCCGCTTGGAGAGGCGTGCGCCGCTGGCATCACACCAGAGGGGGGTGTGCCAGTAGCGCGGGGCCGTGCCGCCGAGCTGGGCGATCACGGCCAGCTGCGGGGCCGTGGCGGCCCAGAGATCGGCGCCGCGCACCACATCGCTGATGCCGAGGCTGAGCTCATCCACCGCCGTGGCCAGGTGATAGGCGAGGAAGCCATCGGCGCGGCGGAGCACCACATCCCCCACCTGCCGCTCCGCCTGCAGCGCGCCGGACGCCGCCAGCTGCTCCTGCCAGCGGATCACGCCGGGGCCGAGGGCGAGCCGCCAGCTGGGCAACCGCCCCGCCTCAGGCCCCCATCGCGGCGTCAGCCCCCGGCAGAAGCCGGGGTAGACGGGCGACTGCCCATGGGGAGCCGAGATGTCCGCCAGCAGACGACGACTGCAGCGGCAGGGATACAGCAGTCCGGCGCGACGCAGGTCGGAGAGCACGCTGGCGTAGAGGCCACGGCGCTCGCTCTGACGGATCGGGGGCCCATCCCAGTGCAGGCCGAGCCAGGTCAGGTCCGCCAGGATCTGCTGTTCGGCGCCGGGGCGGTTGCGCGGTGTGCCGGCACGCGCTTGGCCTCGATCTTGATCTTTTCGCCGGTCTTGGGGTTGAGGCCCTGGCGTGCGGAGCGCTCGCGGGGTTCGAAGGAGCCGAAGCCCAGGATCGACACCTTCTTGCCCTCGACGACGGAATCAATGATGGTTTCGATCAGCGCGTCGACCACCTGAGCGACGTCGGTCTTGGTCAGGTCGGTGCGGGCAGAGACGTGGTTGACGAGGTCAGCTTTGTTCATCGGGATGGGGAATGCTTCTGGATTCAGTAGCGAACAGGCGGGACGGGAGCACCGCCGCCACTGGGTTCAGCGCGCCAATGGTATGGGGATTGGCGATAGCCGGCAACCTACAGAACCGGCTTCCACACAAGGATCTGACCTCTTGTGTCATCGGTTGGCGACCGGGGCGGAAGCCAAGGATCGTCTGCTATAGCGACGCTGCTACAGCGGAGGTGGAAGGCTGGCAGCCGCCAGGCCCGCCAGGTCCAGGGCGTCGATCCGGTGGCGCGCCTCTGGGATCAACTTGGCGCCACGCAGGGCGCCGAGGCCGGCACCACTGGCCAGCCAGCCAGGGCTGCCGGGCGGCAACCAGGCCTGGAGGCGCTCCAGGCTGAGCAGCCAGCGGCGCCAGTGAAAGCTGCGGCTGGTGCGCAGCGGCCCGGCCTGCCCGGGCGCCAG
>RFPK01000326.1 GCA_009926195.1 Synechococcaceae bacterium WB4_1_0192
CCCTTGAGCGGTTCCACCACTGACGCGGCACTACTGCCTCCCAGCCATCGCTCAGGTCGCACGGCGACAGATCGGAGCCTTTCTTCAGATACGACGACAGGTACGCGCGAACCCCGCGGCGGACCTTCTCGACCTGACTGGCCGCTGGCCGTTCCCTGTCTGGCAGTCCGGCTGCCCGACATGCACCTGCCACCAGCCGATCCATGGCCTCTGCCCGCAGCAGCCACTGACCATCCGATGCACGCTCCCCCCACCCCGCACACACCACATGGATGTGCGGCATGGGGCGGCCGGTCCTAGTCGTCCGCTCTGTCCCGACCTCGACTACGGCGAGCACCAGGGCCGGAGCGCCCGCGGCGCGCAGGAGACGTGCCAAGAGCTCCGTGATCGACCGCTGGAAGACCGGCCAGCGGCCACTGAGCCGGAGATCCTCGTAATCCTCGTCCGGGAGCGTCACCGTCCACAGAGCGGTCTCACGTACGTACTCATCAAAGAGGCCGATCGTTCGCTCAACCTCCCGGCGCCCCTGGTCCGAGAGCCCCTGCAGCCCATGCCGACGTCCCTTCTCCCGAATTTGGATGGAAGGAGAACCCCACGAAAGCGGAGTGACCCAGGTCTGCAGGGATGGCGTCAGGACCGGCGCATTCCACGCGTAATCCGGCCCGACCCCATCTGTGGAGCGGATCAGGGCCTCGATAGCCTTCAGCTGTCTCGCACGCCCTCGGGTGCGGTGAGATCCCCGAGGGCAGGGCCTGCTAACGGCCGTGCCTCCGCGGGGCCCGGCGGCTGATGGGCCTCTGCTATGCCTGGGTGGATGGTCAGGTCGGCCACCCGCGAAGCCCGGGGCAAGCCCTCTCCCCCCTGTCTGTGTCTGCATCCTCCGGACCCCATTGGTCCCGGCGGGAGGAGGTAGCTACAGTCCTGGGGTCTTCACCAGACCGTCGGACCTGCAGGGGCTCCATCCCAGCGGGCTGATTGGAAAGCCCTCCGGCCGTTACCGGGGGGCTTTCTTCTTGGAGAGTCTGCCTCAGATCACCGTCTGAAGCCAAACGGCGCGATCGATCCGGCGACCGTTCTTGTCCGTCAGCCAGTGCCACTCACCGCGGGTCGCAGCGGCCACCTGGGCGATGTCGTGATCGCCCGCCGCCTTCGCGATCCGGAACTCGTTCACACAGCCCTTCACCTTGCCGATCTTGGATGCAGCGCGGCTGATCTGCATCCGGCGGCCGCCGACCCGAGGCGACTGGCGGACAGGGCGAGCGAACTGACGGAGGTCAGGCCGGACAGGGAGGGCAACAGCTGAACGGCGTTCATCGAAGGCCACATCCCAGCCATAGAACTCAGCCGTAGTTCGCAGGGCGTGGATGTAAATCGGCGAGGAAGATTGCGCTCGGCGGATGATGCCCCGCCACCAGAGACCTGTAGAGACCGTCACACGCAGTTGACCCTTGGGTCAGTAGAGCTCGTACTGGAGCCTAGAACTGCCGTACAACGATGTCGTTTTAATGGCCTACTGAAGCAGCGACGAACCGCTGCACGCAGCTTGCCAGGCTCCGCCTGGCCTACAGCGCACACCGGTCCGCCTCTGCCTCAAACGCGGGGGGTGAATGTGCCCAAACCGCAAAACACTCCAGCCCCTGCTGAAACGCCTCCACCGATGCCCACTGGAAGCACAGAACGTCGATTGCTCGATCGACCGTCCTGGTCTGACGCCTGCCGACCGTCTTCAGCAACCCCACGCCCAGGGCGAGACGTTCAAGCCGCTTCCGCTGTTGCTCGACGAACGCAGCGAACGAAGCAGGCAGTCGCCACGTGTGCCCATCCCTCAGCGCCTTGGCCTCCCTTGAGCGGTTCCACCACTGACGCGGCACTACTGCCTCCCAGCCATCGCTCAGGTCGCACGGCGACAGATCGGAGCCTTTCTTCAGATACGACGACA
>RFPK01000327.1 GCA_009926195.1 Synechococcaceae bacterium WB4_1_0192
TCCAGGATGCCGGCGCGGGTGCCGCCGATGCCCTTGGCGTAGGCCATGGCCAGGTCGCGGGCCTTGCCGCTGGCGTCCTGATGGATGGCGAACAGGGCGGGCACGCCCATGCCGTTCTGGTACTCCCAGCGCACGGTGTGACCGGGGCCCTTCGGGGCGATCATCACGACGTCCACATCCGCAGGGGGCTTGATCAGCTCGAAGCGGATGTTGAAGCCGTGGGCGAAGCTCAGCACCTTGCCGGCGCTGAGGTGAGGCGCGATCTCCTTGTCGTAGACGGCCTTCTGGAACTCATCGGGCAGCAGCACCATGATCCAGTCGGCCTTGGCGGCCGCATCGGCCACGCTCAGCACCTCGAGGCCATCGGCCCTGGCCTTCTCAGCCGAGCGGCTGCCTTCATAGAGGCCCACCACCACGTTCACGCCGCTGTCCTTGAGGTTCAGGGCATGGGCATGGCCCTGGGAGCCGTAGCCGATGATGGCCACCGTCTTGCCGTTCAGCAGGCTGAGGTCGGCGTCGGTGTCGTAGTAGAGCTTGGCCATCGAGGCGTCAGGGTCTGGGCTGGGCAAGGATGGAGCTTACGCAAGCGCCTGCCCGACCCCGATCCGCCCGTGGCTCAGGCTTCGGTGGGATGGGCGATCACCCGGTCGATCAGGCCGTACTCCACGGCCTCGGCGGCGCTCATGAAGTAGTCGCGGTCGGTGTCCTTCTCGATCTTGGCCAGCTCCTGACCGGTCATCTCCGCCATCGACTGGTTGAGCATGTCCTTGATGCGCAGGATCTCGCGCGCCTCGATCTCGATGTCGGAGGCCTGCCGCTGGCTGGTGCCGCCCAGGGGCTGGTGGATCATGATCCGGCTGTGCGGCAGGGCCAGGCGCTTGCCCTTGGTGCCGGCGCCGAGCAGGAAGGCGCCCATCGAGGCGGCCAGGCCGACGCAGATCGTCACCACCTCGCTCTTGACGTACTGGATCGTGTCGTAGATCGCCAGGCCGGCGGTCACCGAGCCACCGGGCGAGTTGATGTACAGGTAGATCGGCTTGGAGCTGTCCTCAGAGTCGAGGTAGAGCATCTGCGCCACCAGGCTGTTGGCGATCGCGTCGTTCACCTCGGAGCCGAGAAACAGGATGCGCTCCACACCGAGGCGGGTGTAGATGTCGACCCAGCGCTCGTACTGGCTGCCGGGCAGGCGGTAGGGAACGCTGGGGGTGCCGATGGGCATGGCGGTTGCGGTGGGAGCCGGTGGTGGAGGTAAGGATGTGGGTCAGGACAGGGGCCACGGCGGCTGGGCCCCTGCCAGTGGACCCGGAAAACGGATGAGGAGCTGTCTCAGCTGATGCCGGGATTGCCGGAGCTGACGCCACCGGCGGCGGCGGTGAGCGGACCGGGCAGCTGCTTCTGGCTGGTGAGCACGCGGTCGATCAGGCCGTACTCCACCGCCTCCTGGGCGGTCAGGTAGGTCATGCGGTCGGAGTCCTTGGCCAGCTGCTCCACGCTGCGGCCGGTGTTGGCCGAGAGCATCTCCAGCATGGTGTGCTTGTTGTGCAACACCTCCTTGGCCCGGATCTGAATGTCGCTGGCCTGGCCGCGGGCGCCGCTGCGGGGCTGGTGCAGCACGATCGAGGCGTGGGGCAGGGCAGCGCGATGGCCCTTGGTGCCGGCGCTGAGGATCATGGCGGCGGTGCCCATCGCCTGGCCGATGCAGATCGTGTGTACCGGCGGCTTGACGTAGCGCAGCGTATCGGCGATGGCGAAGGCCTCGGTCTCGAAACCGATCGCATCCCCGGAATACCAGCTGGTCCCGGTGGAGTTGATGTAGAAGAAGATCGGCTTTTCCGGGTTGTCGAATTCGAGGTAGAGGAGCTGGGCAATGATCAGCTCCGTCACATCGATGCCCATCTGCCGCTTGGCGTCGTCATCGCTGAACAGCGGCAG
>RFPK01000328.1 GCA_009926195.1 Synechococcaceae bacterium WB4_1_0192
CTTCGGCCGCCAGAAGGGCCAGGTGGAGCGCTACCGCGGTAATGAATTCACCGTGGAGTTTCTACCCAAGATGCGGATCACCACCGTCGTTGCCGACGAGAAGGTGGAAGCCACGATCAGCCCCGTGATCGGCAGCGTGAAGCCCAGGCCTGCGGCCCCGGCCACGCCCAGCACCAGCACGATCTCCTGGGTGGCGTAGGCCACCGAGGACAGGGCATCGGAGCTGAGAATCGCCAGCGCCTCAGCGTTGTTCAGGCGTTCCTCGCCGTGGGCGCTGGTGGGCAGCGGCGCCCCCACCAGCCATGTCTTCACCTGGGCGACCAGTGGGCGGGGCATCGGCATGATCGCGTCAGCTGTCGCTCAAACCTACGGCGACCATTGGGGCTCCCTAGCGTGAGCGATGACGATCTGATGGTGCTGATGCGCCACCTTCACGCCATCCGCAACCTCCGGCTCGCCGGGGCGGGGCTGCTGCTGCTGCTGCTGCTGCCGTTGCTTGGGGCCTGCGGCAGGCCTGATTCCCGGGGGCTGCAGGCCCTGGCCTGTCAGCAGGCCGCCGCCTCGCTGGACATGCGCTCGGTTACCCAGCTCGATGCCCTGCGCAAGCTGCTGGGGGTGGCGCCGGATGTGGATCCGCTCAGTGTCTGTCGTGAGCTGGGGGTGACGCTGGAGCAGCCAGCCCAACCCACCTCCCCTGAGGAGCCGGCCGAGGAGAAGGGCACGTCCGACTGAGCACGCCTGTGCGGTGTCGTCGGCAACGACGGTGGTGATCCGCATCTTGGGTAGAAACTCCACGGTGAATTCATTACCGCGGTAGCGCTCCACCTGGCCCTTCTGGCGGCCGAAGCCGCGCACCTCGTTGATTGTCATGCCCAGCACGTCGATGGCGACGAGGGCGGCCTTGACGGCATCCACCTTGCTGGGCCTTACCACTGCGGTGATCTGTTTCATCGGGATCGTGGCCTCAGTAGGTCATCGGGTCGTAAGCCTCTTCGCCATGGGCCACGTAATCGAGGCCGCGCTCTTCCTCTTCGGGAGTGACGCGCAGACCGACCACGGAGCCGACGATCCAGAGGATGATGGCGGTGCCGAGGCCCACGAAGCCGTAGGAGATCAGCACCACCTTCAGGTGAGCCAGGAACAGGGCGGGATTGCCCCCCTGCTCCAGCAGTTCAGCCGCCTTGGGGAAGTAATCCCCAGGCACAAGCGCAGGTGCCGCAAGTGCACCGGTGAGCAGGGCGCCCACGGTTCCACCGACGCCATGCACGGCGTAGGCATCCAGGGAGTCGTCGAACTTGATCGCCGCCTTGATCTGCACGGCGATGTAGCAGCACAGGGAGGTGGCGGCGCCGATCACCATCGCCTGGGGCATGTACACGAAGCCAGCGGCCGGGGTGATGCCCACCAGACCAGCCACCGCGCCGGTGGCAGCGCCCACGGCCGTGGGCTTGCCATCGCGGAACCACTCGATCAGGCACCAGGTAAGCAGGGCCGTGGAGGCCGAGAACGTGGTGGTCAGGAAGGGGAAGCCGGCGGTCTTGGCGGCGAACATGCTGGCGCCGTTGAAGCCGAACCAGCCGAACCAGAGCAGGCCAGCGCCCAGCAGGATGAAGGGCACGTTGTGGGGTGGCCGGCTGTTCTCGGGCCAGTTGCTGCGCGAGCCCACGATCGCGGTGGAGACCAGCGCGGCCACACCGGCGGCGATGTGCACGACGGTGCCACCGGCGAAGTCGATCGCACCGAGGCCGACATCACTGGCGCCGAGGAAGCCACCGCCCCAGACCATCTTGCACATCGGGCAGTAGATGAAGATGCTCCAGAGCAGCGAGAACCAGAACCAGGCCTTGAAGTTGATGCGCTCCACCAGGGCGCCGGAGATCAGGGCCGGCGTGATGATCGCGAACATGCCCTGGAACAGGGCAAACGATGA
>RFPK01000329.1 GCA_009926195.1 Synechococcaceae bacterium WB4_1_0192
CGCAGGGCCGAGCGCAGCGTGCCGAACAGATCCAGGCCGCTGTTCCAACCGAAGCGCGCCTCCTCGGAGGCCAGCAGCGCCTGGCGCAGATGCAGCGGGTAGCTGTCCAGCGCGGGCAGCGCCGTGGAGGCCCCCTCCTTGGCATCCACCTGCTGGCCATTGGCCGCAAAGATCTTCACCGGCCCTGAGATGGCGCGGATCCGGGAGCCGCCGCCGATGCTGGCGGCGGCGAGCATGCCGCTCACCAGCAGCGCCGAACCCACCAGGCCGGTGATGCCGAGCAGATGCACCGCCTGCTCCAGCGGGCTGCGGGGGTGGCGATAGCGCAGCTCCGGCGCCTGGCCCTTCAGCCCCGAGCCCAGCTGCACCACATCGCCATCGCGCAGGGCGATGCAACGAATGCGGCGATCGCGGTGGAACAGGCCGTTGGCGGAATTGAAGTCGTCGAGGCTGAAGTCGCGGTCGCTGGCCCGGTCGCGCTCCAGGATCGCGTGCACGCGGCTCAGGCTCGGGTCCTCCAGCGCCAGCTCACAGGCAGGATCGCGGCCGATGCGGTAGCGGCGATTCTCGAGCGGGAGCTCCTGGCAGAGCGTGTCGCCCCGCCAGAGCTCCAGGCGGGGCTGATGGGCCCGCAGCGGCGCCAGCGCACTCCGGATCGCGGCGGGGCGCTCCTGCAGCGGGCCCCGCAGGCAGGCGCGCGCCAGGGTGCCCCAGGCCTGCCGCTGGGACGGCGGAAGCAGGGTGTCGAGCAGCGGGAGGGATGCCAGGCGTGTGCTGCGGCCCGGCCATAGGCTACGGCCAGCCTTGTGAGCTCGTTCGTTGCAGCGCCAACGGGACCCCTGGGAACCCTTCCGGCTGTGGCTGGCCCTGACGATCGGCCTGTACGCCCTGCGCGCCTTCTTCGCCGTCACCTGGGTGGGGGCGATCCCCGGCTGGGTGCTGCTGGTGATGGTGCTGATCGCCCTGGCCCTGGCCAGCAAGGCCCTGCTGTTTCCCGGCCGGGTGGTGCCCTGGCGCCCGGGTGATGGCGGCTGGTGGAACGATCTGCGCGACGACTGGCAGCTGTGGTGGCGCCGCCGCCGGGGTGAGCCATGAGCACTGCTCCCGCCCGCCTGGTGCTGGCCAGCGACCGGCGCCGCATCGCCCCCCTCGATCCAGCCCAGCCGCTGACGATCGGCCGGGCGCCGACCAACCGCCTCTGCCTGGCCAGTGCCACCGAGGTGTCGGAGCATCACGCCGTGGTGCGCCACTCCCGCAGCCACGGCTGGCTGATCTGCGACTGGCAGAGCAGCGATGGCACCTACCTGGAAGGCGAGCGGGTGCAACAGTGCCGTCCCCTCAGCGACGGCGACGAGATCCGGCTCGGCCGCAGCGGCCCGGTGCTGGTGTTTGAACGGCTGGGCGCAACGCAGGCGCAAGCTGCGCAGGCCCCCCCGGCAGCGGCGGCTCAACCGGCGACACCGCAGCAGTCGACACCACGGCAGCCGACGCCACCAGCCGCCGGTACGGGCCGCATCACGATCGCCGACCAGACCCTGCCCGTGGCCGCGATCCGCTCTGCGGCGGTGCGCACGGAGCCGCGCCACCCACAGATCTTCAGCTGGTGGCTGCTGGCCTGCCTCGGCGGCCTGCTGCTGCTGCCCTTCCCGCTGCTGTTCTGGCCCCTGCAGCTCGCCGCCCTGGCCGGCTGGATCCTGCTGGGCTCCCGCAAGGAGCACACGCTGGTGGTGGAACTGCGCGACGGCCAGGCTCTGCGGCATGCCTTCGCCAACCGGCGCACGGCCCTGGCCCATCGCAACGGCATCCGCAAGGCGATCGGGGAAGGGGGGGTGCCCCCATGAGCATGAGCTGGCTGCTGCCGGAAGGGGCCCGGCTGCACTTTCAGGGGCTCGATCAACCGCTGACGATCCTGCGCGGCCT
>RFPK01000330.1 GCA_009926195.1 Synechococcaceae bacterium WB4_1_0192
GGTGCGTACGCCGTCATCGCTTGCGGCTGGGCGCTGGAAGAAGGAGGACGGCGGCATCTGCTTGTTGTCGCCCACGATCACCACCTGCTCGCCCCGGCCAATGGCGGCGATGGCGTGATGGGTTTCCACCTGGGAGGCCTCATCGAAGATCACGATGTCGAAGCGCTGGCCATCCGCTGGGAGGAAGCGGGATACGGAGATCGGGCTGGCCAGCAGGCAGGGCTTCAGCTTCGGCAGCAGGGTGGGGATGCGGCTGAACAGCGTGCGCAGGGGAAGGCGCCGCTTCTTCTTGACGAACTCCCGGTTGAGTTCCGCCAGCTCTGAGCCGTTGATGTTGAGCTGACGGTTGGGCATGCGACTGATCACCCTGGCACGCACGTAGCGGCGGCTGAGTTGCTGCACCTCCTGATCGCGGGCGCGGAACTGATCCACCAGGTTGTTGTGCCGGGAGGCGCTGAACCGGCTCAGGGCGGGATCGGCATCAAACAACCGTTGGAACCAGTGGCGCAGCACGGCGGTGCGGTACGCCTCCTCCAGCTCCGCCAGTGGAATGGCGGCCTCGGTGCCCCAATCGAGCACCGCAGCGGGGCCCGTGCTGCGGAAGTCGCGCTCGAGCTCGTAGGCCAGCGTCCAGCTCCGCAGGTCGGGCAGGTTGTCTTCAAGCTGCTGAAACCAGGGAGCGAGCTGGGCAAGGGGTGCCTCGCGCTGGGCCGCCAGGGGGAAGGCGCCGAGGTTGAGCTGGGTCGCCAGGGCCTCAAAGCCCTGCTTTACCCGGCGATGCACGGCCAGGAGTTCTGTCGTTCTGGCTTCAGTCCAGCCGGCCACATGCAACAGCAGCGGCAGGTTCCCAGGGCTGGCCTCGGCCTGGGCCGCCAGGTCCTCCCACTCCTTGAGGTGCTCTGTGAGGGCATCCTGCTCACCGTTCCAGCCGCTGAGTTGCTGTTGGAGGCTGTGCCGCTCCTGCACCAGCTGCTGGCGCTGCTGGTGCAGATCGCGGATGGTGCGCAGATCCTCGAGGATCCGGCGTAGCCCCAGACCCGGCTGACGCACGAGCGGCCGCAGCTTGCGACGGAAGAGAAATGCCGCGATCCAGCGCAGCAGCAGGAAAGTACCCAGCAGCTGCTGCAGGCGAGCGATCAGCGGCTCGAGCTCAGCCTCGAAGGCGGCAGGCTGCCAGCGGGTGCGCAGATCCTGCTCCTGCCGCGCTGGCGCTCACGGCAAGCAGGGCGTGCTCGGCGGCGTAGGTGCGGATCTGGGCGAGCTGCTCCTGGAAGAGATCAGCGGTGAGTTCCTCGGACTTCACCACGGCCGGCAATGGCGGCAGCGGCCTGGGGGAATCCATGGCGCCGAGCATCTGAAAGAGCGAACAGCCGATCGGCCGTCTCTGGTGCAGGGCCCTGGTGTGGTTGCGCAGGCTGCGGCGCATCTGGTCGAGCTCGTCGCAGTGCTGATCCCAGCGCTCGGGTTCCATCTCACTGGCCTGAATGGCCTGCTGGAACGACTGCAGCACCTGCTCCGGGTTGCTGTCGGGCTTGTGGAGATCCAGGCAGAAGTCATCGAGGCCCACGGCCTTGAGGCGATTGAGCACCACCTCCACGGCGGCAGCCTTCTGGGCCACGAACAGCACCGTGCGTCCGGCCGCCATGGCGGCGGCCATGATGTTGGTGATCGTCTGCGACTTGCCGGTACCGGGGGGGCCTTGCAGCACAAAACTGCGGCCCTTCATGGCTGCATGGACGGCCGCGATCTGGGTGGAATCGGCTTCCACCACCAGGGGAAGATCGCTGGTGTGGAGCTCATCGAGATCCGCCAGGTTGAGATCGGGAAGCGGATCGGGGAACGGATCGCGTCCGGCGGTGGCGATGTGGCGCACGGTGTTGCTTTTCAGCAGCTGGGCCTGGTTGTCCTTCAGGTCGCGCC
>RFPK01000034.1 GCA_009926195.1 Synechococcaceae bacterium WB4_1_0192
CCGTGTGCACCCGATACCAGGGCAATCCCATGGGGGTTAGGTCCGGGGAAACAATCAGCCAGCCGCAGCGGCGAACCGCAGACGGATGGCAGCACGATCAGGCTGGGCTTGCGGGTTCCGCCCGACGGGACGTCGGACATCACTGCAAGCGGACACTTGATCCGTGCTGGCGATGGTAAGGGTTTCAGCCGGTCCGCCGATTCAATCGCGACCCAGCTGAAACGTGCCGTGACGCAAGGGCACGGGTCTGCGACGGCGGCGTGGCCGGCAGGAGCCGGGGCGGCGGTTACAAAACGCAACCCTGAACAGCAGAATGGGGCCGTTCCGCGCCACTTCGCCATGCCCGTGATCCGTTTCGTGCGCGAGGGGCGCGACGTGGAGTGCTACCCGGGCGAGAACCTGCGCGAGGTGGCGCTGCGTGAGGGTGTCGAGCTCTATGGCCTCAAGGGCAAGCTGGGCAACTGCGGCGGCTGCGGCCAGTGCATCACCTGTTTCGTTGACGTGGTCGGGGAGAGCAGCCCGGGCAGCCTGAGCGGGCGCACCGCCGTGGAGGAGCAGAAGCTGCGGCGACGGCCAGACGGCTGGCGACTGGCCTGCCAGGCGCTCGTGCAGCACTCGGTGCTGGTGCTCACCCGCCCGCAGGTCGGTCTGGGCGACGCCGAGCAGAAGATCGCGGCGGCCAGGGCCGAGGCGCTGCCAGCGGGCCCAACCGCCTGGCCCGTCAGCGAACAGCCGGCTGAACAGGAGTTGGAGACCGATCCGGACAGCCCGGCCGCTGGCGACACTGGCCGCCAAAGCGCAACGAGCGGTGAAGAGGCCTGAAGAAAGTCCGCTCAGCGGTGATACGGTCTCGGGGCTGAAGACTTTTGCGATGGAAACCAACGATCTCGGCTTCGTCGCCAGCCTGATGTTCGTGCTGGTTCCGACGGTGTTTCTGCTGGTGCTCTACATCCAGACCAGCAGCCGTCAGGGTTGAGGGTCCGAGTCCACTGAGAGCAGCCTCATCACCCCGGTCCACCGAACCAGGTGGACCGGGTTTTTTGCTGTTCAGCGTCGCTCTGGCTTGAGCCTGGTCGGGTTGCGGTCCCCAGGGGCTGGTGGTGATCGGGTTGTGCTCCAGCACCTGGGCCTTGCCGCGGCACCCCGGCGGCGGCAGAGGCAGCCGGGGTGGCCATGTGGTGCTCGGTGATCAGCTGCGCGCTTCCGGTTCGCGGACCAGCAGCACCGGCGCCGGGGCGTGCACGCGGATGTAGTCGCTCACCGAGGAGCCCAGCAGCCTGTCGATATCCACCAGTCCACGGGCCACGAGAGGGCGCCGGTCCTGGGAGGCGATCACCAGCAGGTCTGCCTTGTGTTCAGCCGCTGCAGCGCACACCCCCCGGCCGATATCGCCCGTGCTGTGGATGGTCTTCAGCTCGACGCCGTAGCCGCGCGCCCGCTGCACCGCTCTCTCAAGCACCTCATCGGCGGGCGACTTGCCACCGCGTGAGGGGGTGATGTCCTGCCGGCTGATGTGAATGCCGGTCAGGCTGCCGCCGGGGATGTCCCGCACCAGCTCACAGGCGATCCGCAGGGCGTCATCGCCCACCCCGGTGCCATCGACGGCCACCATCACGCGGTTGACGTGGCGGACGTAGAGGTCGTCGCGGACCAGCAACATCGGCCGCGTCGAGAGCTGGAAGACGTACTGGCTGGCGCTGTTGCTCAGGATCGACTGCAGCCGCCCCAGACCGCGGGATCCCATCACGATCAGGTCGGCATTGAGCTCATCGGCCACCTTCAGCACGGTCTGCTTGGTGTCGCCCTGGCGAATGATCGTGTTGACGTCGCTGGGGCTGAGGCCGAGGCGCTGCACGGCCTCCGCCACCAGACCCGCGGCCTTCTGGGAATGCTCGGCGTAGTTCTCGCCCGCCTGCTCCGGCACCACGTGCAGGAGGTTGAGTCGGGCCGCCCGCACGCTGGGGATGTCGCGCAGCATGCGCACCATCTCCTCCACGTGGCCCTTGCCGGAATCGGCGATCAGAAGGTTGCGGAACACAGCTGTAGCAACGCGCTGAGGCAGCCTATGGCCGATCCAAGGGGCCAGATCGGCTGGGGGACACACCGTGACGGAGCATGACGAACAACGAGCCTGGCGGCTGCAGCGACGGGTGTTCCCCCAGCACACCGACCACGCCGGGGTGATGTGGCACGGCGCCTATCTGGGCTGGCTCGAGGAAGCCCGGGTCGAAGCGCTGCAGGCCGCGGGCCTGGCCTACGCCGACCTCTCGGCGGAAGGCCTGGAGCTGCCGGTGGTGAGCCTGGCGATCGACTACCGGCAGGCCCTGCTGCACGGCGATCAGGTGGAGCTGCGCAGCTGGGTGCTGCCGAGGCAGGGCCTGAAACTGCCCTGGATCAGCCAGTTCGTGCGGCAGAACGGCGAGCTGGCGGCAGAAGCACGGGTGGAGCTCGTGCTGGTGGAGCTGAGTGAAGGTGGAGCCCAACGGCGCCTGCTGCGGCGGCTGCCATCGCCGCTGGCCATGGCGGTGGATCGCCTGGTGGCGGGCCCTGCCCCGCAGACCGCCGCGGAGCCCCCGAACGAGAGCGAGAGTACGTTTGTATTAGCAGCGGATGGGTAATGGGCGGGCTGGTGGTGGCGGCCTTCGGGTCGCGGGCCGCAACAAGGCGCAGGCACTCCGCAGGGCTGCCGGAACGGGAGCGGCTCTGGCGCAGGATCTGGGGGGGCGCACCGGGTATCGGCTGGCTGCGGCTCCAGCAACTGGAGCACGCCTGTGGCGGCCTGGAGCAGGCCTGGCTCGCCGATGCCGATGCACTGCGCGAAAACCTGGCGAAGCCAACCCGTCTCGGCCCCAGCGGACTGGCCTCACTGCTCGCCTATCGGCAGGCGATCGGTCCGACGCCCCTGAGCGCTCCTCCCTCCGCGGCGCAGCGGCTGCGCTGGCGGGGCGAGCGGGTTCTGCTCTGCGGCGATGCCGCCCTGCCGGACACCCTGCACGCCCTGGAACGCCCTCCGCTTGAACTGCACTGGCGGGGTCGGGGCTGTCTCTGGGCCCAGCTGCGGCGCCGCGCGGCGGTGGCGGTGGTGGGTACACGCCGGCCATCGCGCCATGGAGAGAGCCTGGCTCGTGCCCTCGGACGGGCCCTGGCGGAGGCGGGGTGGCCCGTGGTGAGTGGACTGGCCGAGGGAATCGATGCCGCCGCCCATCAGGGCTGCCTGGAGGCGGGCGGCCGGCCGATCGGCATCCTGGGAACGCCATTGGAGCGGGTCTATCCGCGCCATCACCAGGCACTCCAGGAGCAGGTGGGTCGGGAGGGCCTGCTGATCAGCGAACTGGCGGCCGGCACGCCCGTGCGTTCCGGTCACTTCGCCCAGCGCAACCGCTTGCAGGTGGCGTTCTCCTGTGCCGTGGTGCTGGTGGAGTGCCCCCATGGCAGCGGTGCCCTGCACAGCGCACGCCTGGCCTGGGATCAGGGGATCCCCCTCTGGGTGGTTCCAGCCGACATCAACCGCATCAGCGCAGCAGGCAGCAACCGCTGGCTGGCCCAGGGTGCCAGCGCCCTGCTCGATCCGGCGGATCTGGTGGCAAGCCTGGGACCGGGGCCGCTCCAACGCCGAACGCCCAGCCCCCAGGAGGGACGGGCCGGGAGCGGGTCGGCCCCACTGGAGCAGCTGAAACTGCGGGAAGCGGCCCTGCTCGCCGCCCTGGGCCAGGGCTCCTCACTGGAGCAGCTGTGCCAGCGGCTACGACAGGGCCCAGCAGCACTGAGCGAACGACTGCTGACGCTGGAACTGGCAGGGCTGGTGCACTCTGAGCCCGGTCTGTGGTGGCGCCCCTGTTAGCGGAGAGGCTGCCTAGGGTATGGGGATGGCTGCCGACCCAACTGCCGACAACCGGCCTCAGGTCTGCGGCCGTGAGTTACTGCAGTGGCGGCGCGAACAGCTCAAGGCCGGCGGTACACCTGCGGAGCTGAACTGGTTGCTGGAGTTCCAGGGCGGCCTCCCCTGGCGCGAGCTGCAGGCACTGCACCTGCAGCCAGAGCGCTCAGTGCCGCTGCGGGTTCCGCTCGAGGAGATGGCTGCGCTGTGGCAGCGCCATCGCCGCCAGCAGGAACCCTTGCAATATCTGGTGGGGTGCTGCCCCTGGCGCGACCTCGAGCTGCAGGTTGCCCCGGGGGTCCTGATCCCTCGCCAGGAAACCGAGCTGCTCGTGGACCTCGCCGAGGAGATTGCCAGGGCCCAGGGCCGCACGCCTCAGCTCTGGGCGGACCTGGGCACGGGTTCCGGCTGCCTGGCGCTGGCCTTGGCCCAGGCCTGGCCGGCCAGTCGTGGCATCGCGGTCGACCTCAGCCCCGAAGCCCTCAGCCAGGCCCAGGCCAACCTGCGCTCCCAGGGGCGCCTGCCCCAGGTGGAACTGCGCCAGGGGGACTGGTGGACACCGCTGCGCCAGCAGTGGGGAAGCCTGGAGCTGGTGGTCGCCAACCCGCCTTACATCCCTGATCCGATCTGGCAGGAGCTGGATCCGGTCGTGCGCGATCACGAACCGAGGCTGGCCCTGAGCAGCGGCAGCGATGGCCTGAATGCCATCAGGGTGATCGCCGCCGGCGCTGCGGAGGCCCTGGCAGCGGAGGGCTGGCTGTTGCTGGAACATCACCACGACCAGAGCGCAGCGGTGCAGCAGCTGCTGCTGACGGCAGGACTGGTGGAGGTGGAAGCCTATTCAGACCTGGAGGGCCACGCCCGCTTCGCGGTGGCCCGACGCCGGAGCGATCGATGAGCACACTCTGCACAGCGGCCGAGCTGGCCGATCGCCTGCTGCGCGGCGAAGCGGCTCTCTTTCCGACGGACACCCTGCCGGCCCTGGCAAGCCGACCGGAGCACGCCGCACAGATCTGGGAGATCAAGCAACGTCCCCAGGACAAGCCATTGATCCTGATGGGCTCCAGCGCCGAGGAGTTGTGGCACTGGCTGGGGGAGCCAGCAGATCCGGCCTGGCAGCGGCTGGCGCAGCGCCATTGGCCTGGGGCCCTGACCCTGGTGGTGCCGGCAGCACGCGAACGGGTGGCCCCCCTCCATCCCGGTGGCCAGAGCATCGGCCTGAGGGTGCCGGCCTGTGGGCAGGCCCGGGAGCTGCTGAGGCTCAGCGGTCCCCTGGCCACCACCAGCGCCAATCGATCCGGCGAGGCCCCCTGCCTCAGCGCCGAGGAAGCAGGCGAGCGCTTCCCGCAGGTGGCGCGGCTCGGGCCGGCTCCCTGGCCCGAGCCCCTGGGGCAGGCGAGCACCGTGCTGCGTTGGTGCGCCTCGGGCGACTGGCAGGTGCTGCGGCATGGTGCCGTTCTGCCTTGATCAACCTGGTGCTGCTGCTGAGCGTGCTGCTGGCACTGCACCGCTGGCTGCTGGAGCCTCTGATGCACGGGAGCGCCGCCGTGTTTGAGCTGGGTGGGTTGCCCTGGCTGGTGCTCACCGTTCTGGCCTGGCTCCTGGCAGGCCGGTAACAGGGAGCGGATCAGCACGGCTGAACGGTGCACCGCTGAGCCGCACGGACATCCGCAGACAAAAAAGCCCCCGGCGCGGGCCGGAGGCAGTGTCGTCCCTCGAAGAGGGCAGCTGAGCTGAAGCGGCTAGCGGATCAGCCGAACTTGCCCGAGGTGGAGGCGATCAGGAAGGCGGCGTAGGTCACGAAGTAGCCCACGGTGAAGTGAGCCAGACCAACCACACGGGCCTGAACGATCGAGAGAGCGACGGGCTTGTCACGCCAGCCCACCAGGTTGGCGAGCGGGGTGCGCTGGTGAGCCCAGACGATGGTCTCGATCAGTTCCTGCCAGTAACCGCGCCAGGAGATCAGGAACATGAAGCCGGTAGCCCAGATCAGGTGACCGAACAGGAACATCCAGGACCAGACGGCCAGGTTGTTGCTGCCGAACGGGTTGTAGCCGTTGATCAGCTGAGAGGAGTGGCGTCCCAGGCACTGATGTCGCAGGTGCCGCCACGGCCGGGGCCGTCGCAGGGGAAGGAGTAGCCGAAGTCCTTCTTGTCGGGCATCAGCTTGGAGCCACGGGCATCCAGGGCACCCTTGACCAGGATCAGGGTGGTGGTGTGCAGGCCCAGGGCGATGGCGTGGTGAACCAGGAAGTCACCAGGGCCGATCTGCAGGAACAGATCGTTGCCACCGTCGTTGATGGCGTTCATCCAACCGCCCATGTAGGCGGCGCTGGCATTGCTGGCGGCGCTGCCGGCGTTGGAGAGCAGCACGTCGAAGCCGTACAGAGCCTTGCCGCTGGCGGCCTGGATGAACTGAGCGAAGACGGGCTCCACCAGGATCTGCTTCTCGGGGGTACCGAAAGCCACGACCACGTCGTTATGGACGTAGAGGCCGAGGGTGTGGAAACCGAGGAACAGGGAGACCCAGCTCAGGTGGCTGATGATCGCTTCCTTGTGCTCGAGCATCCGGGCCAGAACGTTGTTCTTATTGGCCTCGGGGTCGTAGTCACGGATGAAGAAGATCGCACCGTGAGCGAAGGCACCGCACATCAGGAAGATGGCGATGTACTGGTGGTGGGTATAAAGAGCAGCCTGAGTCGTGTAGTCCTTGGCGATGAACGCATAGGACGGCATCGAATACATGTGCTGCGCCACCAGGCTCGTCACCACACCCAGGCAAGCCAGGGCCAGACCAAGCTGGAAGTGGAGAGAGTTGTTGATGGTGTCGTAGAGACCTTTGTGGCCGGCGCGGGTGGAAACCACCCAGGAAGGTGAGGATCGCGGTGCCCGCGCCCTCGGAGGTGCCGAACACCTGATAGGCGGTGTCGGGGTTCTGGGCGTAAACGCCCCAGTTACCGGTGAAGAACGGTGCCAGACCGGCGGGGTGAGGCAGCACGTTCAGGAAGTTGTCCCAACCCACGTGCTGACCACGGGATTCAGGGATGGCCACGTGGACCAGGTGGCCGGCCCAGGCGATGGAGCTGAAGCCGAACAGCACCGCGAGGTGGTGGTTCAGGCGGGATTCAGCATTCTTGAACCAGGCCAGGGAAGGCCGGAACTTGGGCTGCAGGTGCAGCCAGCCCGCGAACAGAGCCCAGGCCGACAGGATCATCATGAAGATGGAACCCTGATACAGCTCGGCGTTGGTGCGCATGCCGATCGTGTACCACCAGTGGTACACGCCGGAGTACGCAATGTTCACCGGGGAGGAGGCACCAGCCTGGGTGAAGGCGGTGATGGCGCCCTGGCCGAAGTGGGGATCCCAGATCGCGTGAGCGATGGGACGGACATGCAGAGGATCGGCGACCCACTGCTCGAAGTTGCCCTGCCAGGCGACGTGGAACAGGTTGCCCGAAACCCAGAGGCCGATGATCGCGAGGTGACCGAAGTGGGTGGAGAAGAGCTTTTGGTAAAGCTTCTCCTCCGTCATTCCGTCATGGCTCTCGAAGTCGTGAGCCGTGGCGATCCCGTACCAAATACGACGGGTTGTCGGGTCCTGTGCCAGGCCCTGGCTGAACGAAGGAAATTTCGTTGCCATTGGGAAAGGTCAGGAGAGGTCAGCCGACCGCAATGATGCGGGCCAGGAAGAACGACCAGGTGGTCGCGATGCCGCCCAGCAGATAGTGGGCAACACCGACGGCACGACCCTGGGTGATGGAGAGCGCCCGCGGCTGAATGGCGGGAGCAACCTTCAGCTTGTTGTGAGCCCAGACGATGGACTCAATCAGCTCCTGCCAGTAGCCGCGGCCGCTGAACAGGAACATCAGGCTGAACGCCCAGACGAAGTGGGCACCCAGGAACATCAGACCGTAGGCGCTGGTGGCGGAGCCATAGCTGTTGATCACCTGTGCGGCCTGGGCCCACAGGAAGTCACGCAGCCAGCCGTTGATCGTGATGGCGCTGTTGGCGAAGTTGCCGTTGGTGATGTGGGACACGGAACCGTCAGCATTGACGGTGCCCCACACGTCGCTCTGCATCTTCCAGGAGAAGTGGAAAATGACGATCGACAGGGAGTTGTACATCCAGAACAGGCCCAGGAACACGTGGTCCCAAGCCGACACCTGGCAGGTACCGCCACGGCCGGGGCCGTCGCAGGGGAAGCGGAAGCCGAGGTTCGCCTTGTCGGGAACCAGGCGGCTGCTGCGGGCATACAGAACACCCTTCAGCAGGATCAGCACCGTCACGTGAATCGTGAAGGCGTGGATGTGGTGGACCATGAAGTCGGCCGTACCCAGCGGGATCGGACCGGCGGCCACCTTGCCGCCCACGGCGACCACGGTGCCGTTGAACACTTCGCTCACGCCGGCGAGGGCGTTGGGAGCGGTGCTACCGGCGGCAGCGGCGTGCAGACCCTGGATCCACTGCGCGAAGACGGGCTTCAGGGCAATGGCGGAGTCGCTGAACATGTCCTGGGGACGGCCCAGGGCACGCATGGTGTCGTTGTGGATGTACAGGCCGAAGCTGGTCGTAGTCGCGGATCATCGCGATGGCGGCGTGGGCGCCGGCACCAACGATCAGGAAGCCACCGATCCAGGTGTGGTGGGTGAAGATCGACAGCTGGGTCGGGTAGTCGATGCCGATGTAGGGATACGGAGGCATCGCATACATGTGCTGAGCCACGATGATGCTCAGCGAGCCCAGCAGAGCCAGGTTCACAGCCAGCTGGGCGTGCCAGCTGGTGGTCATGAACTCGTAGAGGCCGTCATGACCCTTGGAGGCCGGGAACAGCAGGGGGTCACCCTTCTGGCCCTCGAGGATCTCCTTGATGCTGTGGCCGATGCCCCAGTTGGTCCGGTACATGTGACCGGCCACGATGAACAGCACCGCAATCGCCAGGTGATGGTGAGCGATGTCGCTCATCCACAGGCTGCCGGTCACAGGATTCAGGCCACCCTTGAAGGTGAGGAAATCGCTGTAGGCCGCCCAGTTGCCGGTGAAGAAGGCGTTGATGCCAGCACCGAAACCGGGGAACAGCTGAGCGATGAGGTCCTGGTTCAGGAACTCATGGGGCAGCGGGATGTCGGCGTAGGTGGCGATGGTCTTGCCGTTCAGCGCCAGCGGCTTGCCGGCGTCGATGGCGTCCATCAGCGCGGTGGTGGGCAGGGACACGTGAATCAGGTGTCCAGCCCAGGACAGGGAGCCCAGACCCAGCAGACCGGCCAGATGGTGGTTGAGCATCGACTCAACGTTCTGGAACCACTCGAGCTTGGGGGCTGCCTTGTGGTAGTGGAAGACGCCGGCGTTGAGCATCAGACCAGCCATCGCCAGTGCTCCGATGGCCAGGGCCATCAGCTGGGTTTCGTTGGTGATGCCCCAGGCCCTCCACACATGGAAGAGACCGGAGGTGATCTGAATGCCGTGGAAGCCGGCACCCACATCGCCATTGAGGATTTCCTGGCCGAAGACGGGCCAGACCACCTGCGCACTGGGTTTCACGTGCGTGGGGTCGGCCAGCCAGCCGGAGTAGTTGGAGAAGCGGGCGCCGTGGAAGAAGGCACCGCTCAGCCAGATGAAGATGACGGCCAGGTGACCGAAGTGAGCCGAGAAGATCTTCCGGCTGACCTCTTCGAGATCACTGGTGTGGCTGTCGAAGTCGTGAGCGTTGGCGTGGAGGTTCCAAACCCAGGTGGTGGTTTTGGGACCTTTGGCCAGGCTGCGGTCGAAGTGCCCGGGCTTGCCGAACAGTTCGAAGGTGGCCGGATTGTTCACCCGGTCGACCTGGGCCTTGGCCGTTTTCCCACGCTCTGGTGGGCTGATGGTCATCGAGACGTTCCTCGAGGGACGGGGTCGAGGTGGAGGTCCACCCTGCTGACTCCCGCCGGGCCGGCCGGAGCCGGCCAGACGGGCAGCCAGTTGGAGCCACGGAGCGGAGAGGGCGCGAAGCGCCGCCTGCCCCATGGGCGCCAGCCAGTGGAAGCATGTGCCCGGCCGAGACCGAGAACGCTTGCCCCGACTGGAGCTTGGGCCCCAAAAAGGGGACCGCTGGCGGAAGTATAAAAGCGGATTCCAAGCCTCCCGGCCCCGCAGTTACAAAGGTTCAATCCGAGCCCCCGCCAGTCAGGGACTGAGCTCTCGAGTGGCGTTGTTATCAACAAAAAACAAGCGATTAAGCCACCCCGCTTAAAGGCAAGTGGCGCATTTAATAGCGGAATCAAAAATAAACTTGCCAGGCTCGCCAGCTGCTGTGGCTGCCGCGCTGCAGAATGCAGGCAACGGTTGCTCCGTAGAGGAGTGCATTCAGGAGGCTTCGGCATGCAGGTGGCGCCGTTGCGGGCTCTGATCGCCCTGTCGCTCGCGGTCCTCACGCTTTGCGGTGCTGGTTTCGGTCCACAGAAGGCCGCCGGAAGCGCAGCATTCCGACCGGCCGCAGGAAGCCTGCAGGAAGTGCCACCGCCAGGGGCCGTGGTGCAGGTGTCGCAGCGGCTGGCGGATCACAACCCGGTGGTGGAGGTGCTGGCTCCAGCCGACGAGACCCTGTTGCCGGCAGGTCCCTGGACCTTGAAGGTCCGGGTGCGCGACTGGCCGATGTCGTCCCAGGCGTCAGCGGAACTGGGCCCGCACCTGATGGTCCAGCTGGATCAGAACGAACCGCGGCACCTGCGCGCTGATTCCGGCGATTCGGACACCATCACCGCACAGATGCCACCCCTGGAACCAGGCAGTCACCGGCTGACGGTCTATGCGGCGCGGGCCTGGGGTGAAGCGGTGAAATCCCCGGGGGCCGTCCGCCAGATCCATCTCAACCGCGTGGCCCGCAACCCCAGCCAGCTGCCGCCGAAGGGAACGGCGCAACTGATCGTCGCCAGCCCCGATGCACTGCAGCAGGAGGAACCGGTGCTGATCGACTGGCTGCTGCTCGATGCACCGCTGCAGCATCTGCGCGACGACGATGCCCGCTGGCGCCTGCGGGTGAGCGTCAACGGCGACAGCGTTCTGGTGGACCGGCAGACACCGCTGTGGCTGAAGGGCTTCCAGCGGGGCAGCAACGCCGTGCTGCTGGAACTGCTCGACGACCGCGGCGAACCGCTGAACGCGCCGTTCAACAGCGTGGTGCGCGAGGTGACGATCGGGGCAGGCCCCCAGGCGAGCTGGCGACGGACGAGCCTGAGTGCCGATGCCCTGGCCTTGCTCAGCGGTGAGCCGCCGGCTCAGCCTCAGGACGAGGCTGAACCAGAGACAGGAGCACGACCCGACACGCAAACCCAGCCGGAGGCCGAGGCGACGGGCGATGATCCGGCCCCGCTGCCACCGTCCACGGACAAGCAGACCGCAGCGCAACCCGACCCCGAGCCGAGCTCAGAGGAGGCGGAGCCTGAGGCGGCGGCAGAGGCTGAGCCAGCAGAGGACAAGCCGACGGACGAACCCGCTGTGGTGCCGGCTGAAGCAGCGCCAGCCCCCTCCCCGTCCAGTTCCGTCCGTTCTGGCAACGCCGCTGCAGACGCGACGGGCGTTGACGACGCGGCCGAGAACGTCAGCGAGCCCGACGGGGGCTCCGAAACCGAGACACCAGAAACGGCCGAAGCCCGGCTCACGGCAGGCAGCAGCCTGGGTGGGTCGGCGCGGGACCAGGTGAATGCCGATGGCTCCCTGCTGCAACCGCAGCGCCGAGGCGCCCTGGCGGGCCTGCGGGAGAAGCTGGGGGGATGACCCATTCGCTGCGCTGGGGCTTCGGCCTCAGCCCCGACTCCCTGTCCGTGCTGCAGCGCCTGCTGAGCGCCGGCCTGATCGACCGCATCGCCCTGCCCCCCGAGGAGACGGCCTGGCCCGCCGGCGGCGTGGCGGACTTCCTCGCCGAGGAATGGCCGCGCAGCAGCGCCTTTGTAGCGGTGGGCGCCTGCGGGGCCCTCACCAGGCTGATCGCGCCGCTGCTGCGCGATAAAGACCAGGATCCGGCCGTGGTGGTGCTGGATGCGGCTGGTCAGTACGCCATCCCGCTGCTGGGGGGCCATGGCGCCGGGGGTGAAGCTCTGGCGCGCAGCGTCGCCGCCAGCCTGGGGGGCCAGGCGGTGATCACCGGCAG
>RFPK01000331.1 GCA_009926195.1 Synechococcaceae bacterium WB4_1_0192
TCACCGTGCGCTCGAACGTGCCGAGCGATCGGCTGTTCGGCCTCACCTGGCAGGCCCAGCTGCAGCGCGACCTGAACGACTGCCTGAGCCTGGAGATCAGCGGGGTGGAATCGACAGCCGCCTACCGGCAGCTCGACAAGGGAGTGTTCCCGTTGATCCTGCTCGACTGGGCCGGCGACTACCCCGCCCCGGACGTCTACCTGACGCCCCTGCTGTCCTGCAGCCGGGGGATAGGGGAGCGCTGCCTGGAGGGCAGCAGCGTCTCCTTCGGCAGTTTCTGGACGGCGCCGGGACTGCAGCAGCAACTGGAGAAGAGCGAGGGACTGGACGGCCAGGCCCGCACCCGCCTCCTGCTGGAGATCCAGCGTCGTACGGCCCGCGGAGGCGCTTACATTCCCGTCTGGCAGGTGGCTCCGCGGGCCTGGACTCGCCCAGGGCTGAGCACCCCGCAGTTCGATGGATCAGGGCGGGTGCTGCTGCAGGCGCTGAGCACGCACCCCTGAAGCCTCCCCTCAAAGCAAGCCGATGAGCCGCCGCCGCCACCTGATCCGCTATCTCACCGGGCGCCTGGCCCTGGTGCCGGTGATGCTGTGGCTGATCGCCAGCCTGGTGTTCCTGCTGCTGCGTGTGGCACCGGGCGATCCGATCGACGCCCTGCTCGGCACCCGGGCGCCCCAGGCGGCCCGGGCGGCGCTGCGCCACCAGCTGGGGCTCGATCAGCCGCTGCTGGTGCAATACGGCCACTACCTGCAAGACCTGCTGCATGGCCAGCTGGGCAACTCCCTGACCAACCAGGAACCGGTGACCAGCGTGATCGGCCGCAGCCTGCCGGCCAGCCTGGAGCTGGGGCTGGTGGCGCTGCTGATCGCCGCGATCAGCGGGCTGGCGGTGGGATTCAGCGGTGTTGCCAGGCCCGAGGGGCGTCTCGATCTGGCAGCCCGGCTCTACGGCATCGGCACCTATGCATTGCCGCCGTTCTGGGCGGCCATGGTCGTGCAGCTGGTCTTCGCCGTCTGGCTGGGCTGGCTGCCGGTGGGGGGACGCTTCCCGGCCACGCTGGAGCCGCCCAGCGGCAGCGGGTTCTATCTGCTCGACAGCCTTCTGAGCGGTAACAGCACCCAGCTGCTGGCGAGCCTTCGCCATCTGCTGCTGCCGGCGGGCACGCTCGGACTGCTGCTCAGCGGCGTGTTCGCCAACGCCCTGCGGCTGAATCTGCGCCGTGCCCTCGACTCCGACTATGTGGAGGCAGCCCGCAGCCGCGGCCTCAGCGAGCGGCGCGTGGTGCTGGGCCATGCCCTGCCCAACGCCCTGCTGCCCGTGCTGACGATCACCGGAATCACCGTGGCCTCACTGATCGGTGGTGCCCTGCTGATCGAGGTGACCTACAGCTGGCCGGGGGTGGCGTTCCGGCTGCAGGAGGCGATCGGTCAGCGGGACTACCCGGTGGTCCAGGGCATCGTGGTCGTGGTGGCCGCCCTGGTGGTGGCCGTGAGCGTGCTGGTGGATCTGCTAGTGGCCCTTCTCGACCCGCGGATCCGGTTCTGATCAGGGCGTCGGACGGGGGGGAATCGCCGCCCGCCAGACCAGGGCGGCATGCCGATCCAGCACGTAGGCGGTGAGGCCACCGAGCTGGCGGCGCTGGCGCGGCATTCCCCCCAGCCCCGGCCGGCTGACGCCCTGCAGGAAGTCGCTGGTCAGGCTGAGGATCAGCGACTGCATCCGGCCGGGATCAACCCCCACGAACTCCTGGCCGAGCTGGAACACCGCCCGCTGATCGGTGCGGATATGCACCGGCGAGAAGTGGCTGCCACCCTCCAGAAGCACCAGGCGGCTGCGGGGGTTGGCCTGGGGCAGGAACAGGCCGAGCTGCTCGCTGAGGGGGGGCGTGATCAGATCAAGGCTGCCGCCGATCAGCAGCAC
>RFPK01000332.1 GCA_009926195.1 Synechococcaceae bacterium WB4_1_0192
CAGTGGCGGATCATCAGCCAGCCGCCCAGCATGCCGCCCAGGTGGGCGAAGTGCGCGATGCCGCTGCCGCCCCACACCCCCAGCAGCAGCTCCAGGGCGCCGAGCATCGGCCGGCCCGCCACCTCCGCCATCGGCTCCAGCGGCAGCGTGAGCCAGCCGCTCGATTCACCCCGCGGTGCATGCACCAGCCGCAGCTGCGATCCGTTGAACAGCAGGCCGATCGGGTGCTCCGTTTCCTTCAGCAGCCGCTCGAAGCGTTGCTGCGGCGTGGCATCCCAGCCGTGGCCGCTGGGGTTCCAGGGGGCGTCGAAGTCGCGGCCCCATTCGCCCAGGCTCGTGAGATCCATCACCAGGGCCTGCAGGCCTTCTCCCTCCAGCTTCGGGACGCCGTGGCTGGGGCGCAGGGTTTCGCCGTACTCGCTCAGCACCACCTCCGGCACGCCTGCCACCAGGGCTTCCTGATCCAGCAGATCCTCGTCGCGCCAATCGAGCAGTTCGGTGAGCAGGGGCCTCAGGCCGGGCACCACCTTCAGGGGCTCGCCGTTCCGTCCATCGACCTCATCCAGTAGCCCCTTGAGCTGCAGTTGCAGGGCCGAGATGTAGGCGGTGTTCTGGTTCGGCACCAGCTCCAGCTTGGTGAGCACCGCCGGTGCCACCACCAGGCCCACGGGCTGCACCAGCCCGAGCCATTGCTCGTGCAGCGCTTTGGTGGGAATGCCGTGGTAGGCCATCAGCGCAGCTCCTGGATTGGCATGCAACCGGAATGGATCCATACTGGTTGCAGTCCTGCTCCATGCCTGGCTGTCATGGCCAAGACCCTCACCCTCAAGAACCTGCCAGACGCGCTCCATGCCCGGCTCAGCGCCGCCGCCAAGCGGCACCGCCGCAGCCTGAACAACGAGGCGATCGTCTGCCTGGAGGCTGGCCTCGGCGCCGAGATTGCCTCCGTTGATGAGGAACTGGCAAGAATCAGAGCGCTGCGCGACAGCCTCGGACCGCACATCTTTGATCCCGATGAGATCGATGCCTTCAAGCGGGAAGGACGGCCTTGATCGTCGTCGACACCAATGTCCTGGCTTATCTGCTGTTGCTTGGTCCTAGAACGGAGAAGGCAGAGATCCTGAGGCGCCAAGAGCGCCAATGGGCTGCACCGCTGCTCTGGCGCAGCGAGTTCCGTAATGTTCTCACCGGCTACCTGAGGCGTGATCTCCTGGATCTTTCCCGAGCCGTTGCCTTGATGGAGGTAGCCGAACTGATCCTCGCTCCCCATGAGGAAAGGGTCAGCACGGAGCATGTCCTGCAGCTGGTGAGCACCAGTCGCTGCACGTCCTACGACTGTGAATTCGTCGCCGCCGCCCAGCAACTGGGTGTGCCGCTGATCACCGAGGATCGCGCCCTCCTCGCGGCCTTTCCCGAGGTGGCGCAGTCGCTGGATCAGGCCACCTCCTGAGGCGCTGCCAGGAGGTGGCTTGACGGTCGTGATGCGGAGCGGGCTGGCAGGCTCGACCCATCTAGAATCCATCGAACGGGTGACAAGGGGGAAGCGATCAGTCACGGTCCTCAACTCCGTTCACGAGCGCCAGGCGGAGCGTCGGCACCCTCTGGAACCCTGCGTCGCCCGTAACCATCACAGCGTCGGCGCCAAGCTGCAGACAGCTGGCGGCCTGCAGGGCATCGGGCGTGCGCAGGTTGAGCTCGGCCCGCAGCAGCGTGGCCCGCTCCACCACAGCCGGGCTGAGCTCCACCCACTCCAGATCCGGATGCAGGAAGAAGGCGTCGAAACGGGCCAGGGCCTCCGCATCCCGCCGGCGCAGTGGCCCCACGCGGCATTCCAGCCAGCTCAGGCGGCTGATGGCCAGCTGCAGGCCGCCTGCGGAAGCCTGATCCGCCATGGCCAGCAGGGCGGGAGGCATGCAGG